>CALWOS010000321.1 GCA_944383185.1 uncultured Oscillospiraceae bacterium | reverse complement strand
CTCTCGCCATCGTCGCGGAAGATAGGGCGGTAAGTCATGAGCGTTTCCTCCTTCCGATGGGCGCGTCACCGGCAGCGCCATCAGGCGGGCTGCCATCCAGCATGGACAGGTATTCCTGATCCACCTGTTCCCACGGCGTACCGTAGAGGGCTGCGCTGCGGGCGCGTACAACCGACGCCTCCCGCAAGGCGGGCAGCGGCGGCATGGTGCGCCCCTGTATCCAGCCGGTGTTCTTTCCTCCGGCTTGGAAGGAAGCGTAAACATGGTGGCGCGGGAGCTTCATAAAATCCTCTGCGCTAAGCTCCGGAGCCATGGCGGCCATCGCTTTGGCGTCGGTGGCATTGAGGCCAAACACAATCTTGTTCCGGGCGTTTGCGTCGATCCCGGCGCAGACGCCGGTGGGCAGCTGCCCCCGGTATTGGTGCGCGAGGGTGAGGCCAAGCCCCAGCCCCCGCGCCTGTGCCAGAGCGTCGGAGAGGTCGGTGGGAAGCGAGAGATAGTCCTGCAGCTCGTCGATGTAGACGGACACGATGTGCCGCTTCTCCGGCGGGATCTTGGCGCGGGACAGCGCCAGCGTCCAAGTCATGCCCACGATCAGGGAGCCGAGCAGCCGGGCGCTCTCCCCGCCGATGATCCCTTTGTTCAGCGGCACCAGCACGATCCTGCGTTTGTAGAACAGGTCGGTAAGGGAGAACTTGGGACTCGCCTGTCCCAGCACACCGCGCAGGTATTGCCGGAGCAGAAACTGGCGGATCTTGTTCAGCACCGGCTCAATGATTAGGCGGCGCTCCGTGTCCTTGAGAGCGTCGAACTGTTCCCAGAAGGGACGCAGCGCCACCCGGTCTTTGAGCTGGCTGGTGATCCGGCGGCGGAAAGCGTCGTCGGTGAGTAAGGCGGGCAGCCACAGCAGGGTTGCGCCCTCCACCTGTACCAGGGTGAGCAAGGCGGCATTGAGTACGTCGGCAATCCGCACGCCCCAGCTATCCGACCAGATCTCCTTCAAGACGCTGAGGATGCTGTCGGCAATGAGCGCCGGTTCGCCATACTCCCGGAAGGCCAAGGGGTTAAAGCCCACCGGGCAGGGATCGGAGGGGCCGATCACCACCACCTCGTCCATCCTCTCCTGCGGGATGCGCTCCAGCACATCCCGCACAAGGTCTTGCTTGGGGTCGATCACGAGCACGCTCCGGCCCGCATTGATGTCCGAAAGGATCAGATGCTGTAATATGGTTGACTTACCTGAGCCGGTCGGTCCTAAAAGGACACTGTGTTCAAGGCTGTCCATTGGGGAGATGCTCAGGCGCTTTGGAGTAGGCTGGTCCATGCTCAGGGCAAAACACCGTTCGGCTCTGCTTCCGGCCTTGGGGCTTTGGTACCACAGCGGCGGCAGGGTGAGCTTGGGATGCAGCCCCGGTGTGCCGGGCAGCTCCGCCTCGCCGGTGGGCAGGAGCAGGAAGTTGGAGAGCTCCTTCACCGACAGCTTCAGCGGGAAATGCCACGGGACGTGGACGCGGGTAAGGCGCTCCGGGTTTTCTGAGTCGGTATAGATACGTACACCGGCGGACTCCAGCACCTTGAGCGCGGAGAGGATGCTGCGCAGACGGGAGAGGCCGTTGGCACCGGATGCGCCGATGCGGATCATGGCTTGGAAGCTGTACTGCTCCGCCTTCTCCCGCACCGCCTTGCGGCTCTCCGCCGTAGCTTGGTGGACGTCGCCGATCAGCACCTCCAGCCAAGTGGCGTGGGGATCCGGCAGACTGGCGGGGATGGGAGCCGGAGGGTACGCCATGCCCAGAATGACCTGAAGCACCAGCTCCGTACCGTCCCGATCCTCCGTCATCGCCGCCAGCCCTGCCCGGATGACAGCCTCGGCAATATCGGTTTTGAGGGAAAGCTGGGGATGGGTGACACGCAGCTGCTTGGCCATGCCCACCGGCAAGCGGGCAGCCCGCGGGAGCGTGTGGAACTTGACGTCCCCATGCGCCCGGAAGACCTCCTCAATCTTGCCGATGTACTGTTTATCCGCGCCCAGCAGATGGCTGACCTGCCCGTTCCGTCCCCGGATTTCCCAGATGACTGCCCCGCGGGGCGTCAGGTTTGCCAGCTGCGCGAGGATGTTCTGGACGGCCCCCAAGTCGTATGGGCGTTGCCACAGCACCTCCTGCCAGCTGATGTTTTCTATTTGGTGCTTTCTCATAGCCTGCTCCTTTCTTCTACTACCATTTTCCTATATCCCGCTTGTGCTTCCAGATGCGGTAGAGGACGATGGCGGCAAGGGCGATGACGGCCAATATGACCAGCACCGGCCAGACCGAGCAGAGGAAGCAGGCCGCCAGACGGATGAGGAAGGCGGAGAGCGCCAACAGCGCGGCGGTCTCCAGAATCCTGCTGAGCAAGCTTCGGTGTTCCAACCATCACACCCCCTCCTCCGGTTTTTGACCGGTTTCCGGCGTGGCAGCTTTTCTGCCTTCCTGTACCTTGTCGCTGTAGCGTGGCACCGGATAGCCGGGGATGACGATATCACTGTCGATCTCGTTGCTCCATGCGTCCCAGCCGGGCTGTCGTCTGCGGGCAAACAGCTCCAGATATGGCCCGTGTGAGAGGCGCTCAATGATGGCGAACTGTTCCTCCGGCTTGTGGGAGTGATCCTGCAAAGGTGCGAACAGCCAGTTCGGCTGGCCATGGAACTTGACCGGTGCGCGTCCACGGGTGGCGAACAGGCAAGTTTCAGACGCATTTCTGATAAAATTTCCAAGAAGCAAGCGCGGCTTAATCCAATATATGGGACTGCGGTAAGTGAACCCCCATGCCTTGACGACCTCCAAGCCCTCCGGCAGCAGCCCGTTTGGAACCCAGAGATAGAGGTGGGCGTTCTCTTCACAGAGGGCTGCTACCGGCATGGCCTTGATCTGGTCTAAGGTCATGAGCGGGTAGTGGCGTTCGGCTCCCCGCTTGCCCTTCTGGTTGATATCCCAAGGCGGGTCACACATCACGGTGCGGTATTTCTGATTGATAATTTGTTTCATATGTTCACGTTCCTTTCTCGTTTGTCGTGCTTTGACGCCAGTTATAGCGTCCTTCCTCGGAAAACAAAAAGTTAAGCATAATAAGTTTTCCGAGCGATAATAAGGCGCTT
>CALWOS010000320.1 GCA_944383185.1 uncultured Oscillospiraceae bacterium | reverse complement strand
GGCTGCTCAGAAACGCGGTCCAGACCGCCCTCTCTTCCGGCTTCGCCGGAATTCACCTTGTAGCCGGTTCCCTGGTTTACCATACTCCAAAAAGCCTTATCCGCACCATAATTTACAAACTCCTGATACAGATCATTCGTGCCGGTGTCCATACCGGCCTTCAGCACTTCCTTGATGATCGCCGCCGGCGTGACATCTTTAATACCGCCCAGAGCACCCATCACAGCCATGTGCAGCTGAGCCGGAACGCTTGGCACCTTGTTCTGACTAGCAATTTTATCTCTGCGCACCTTTGCTTTAAAAAACTTCCGGTAGTCCTTCACCTGTTTACGCATCGCAGGTGTCGACGGAATCCCCATCTCGTCCATCCAGATAGAGATTAGATCTGCCCGGAATTCTTCACTATACATTTCAATATCCAGAAGCCAGTCATCCTCCGGCTTCTCATAGGACAACGGGCAATATACCAGATAATTATTTGTAGTATCGTCCACTGACAAAAGTTTTTTCACCGCAAAGTTATTGGTTCCGGTCAATACGACCAGCTTTGCATTATCCAATGTAATCTCATCCAGCCTCTCACGGAACTCTCCCTCTTCATCGTACCAGAATATAATACGGCGCTTATAGAATTCCGGCAGCGGTGCGGCAAAACGCTGATTCAATTCTTGTATGATCTTATCTGAATCCATACTGCGTTATCTCCCTTCCGTGTAATATTCGGCACTTTACTGTTTTTCCTGATATTCCTGTCTCAGTTCTTCTGCCAGATACGCCTCACTCATGCAATGCATATCCGAGATACCATCACGCATCAGCAGATAGACCTGGGAATGATAAAAGAAATCCAATGCCGCATCCAGTGCCAGTCCCTGCTGTTTTGCAAAACACTCAATGACACGGCTGTATTTCTTCTGAAGCAAAATTGGGTTTGCTGTCATAGTAATTCACTCCCCTCAAAATGTAGTAAAGATAATGCTTTCTCTGTGCGAAAACAGATTTGTAAGTTCGGTTTTTCATAACGCAGACGGTTGATAGCTTCTGTTTTATCAATCAGTCCGTCAAAAAACAGTTCCACTGTATTGAACACCTTATCATTGGCAACACCGCCCACAACAAGGTCATAGTCTGTCGAATCTTTTCCACTCCGGCAGTTTAGAATGAAATCCAGCCACTCCTCAGAATAAGAATCAAATTTCAGTGTTTTCAGTTCAGATTCCCGCCTTTCATTATATTCGTAGCAAGAAATAATCCCGTCTTTCCCACGGCGTTTAAACTTACCGCACCACTTCTCCGCTTGTTCATGCAGTGGAGTGACATAGAAGCCACGCCCAAAGTCTACATTGGGGCGGGAATGTCTCAAATCCGGCTTTGCAATCTCTAAGGACGAACCATGATAAAGAATCATACTTCCACCCCTCTTTCTTTCATCACATCAAGGAGGTCATCAACTATATATTCCCTGCTCTGGGTATGCAGCACTTCATATTCCGGCACAATGTAACCGTTCAGAATATCGCTCTGTTCGGTAAATGCCTGATAAACACGCTCTGCACCCACACCCAGCTTCGCCGCTACATTTTCAATGCAAAATACAGCAAACTCCAGTTCATTGTAATTTTTGATTTTTTCATCCGTCATCATGTACACTCCTCCTCTTATTGACAAGCCTAACCATCGCATTTTTCACTTGATTGATGTTGTTATTGCATTCAATGCTTTATTCAAACCAGCTTCATCCGCCTGCTTTTTTCTCTCACTTTCCCACATACCAAGTATCTGATAAATACATTCTTTCACAACAGGAAAATACCTTAGGCATTCTTCTTCACTTAACTCATGAATCCCTTTGCTCAGAATTCCATAAATAATTGTATTTTTTGTGAGGGTCTCTGGCAGATACCCTTCTAACATCTTAATTCGTTCGGCCATCTTTGCCTGTTCAAATTTCTCATCATTAACCGTATCTCCAGCCGTTTCTTTTGCCTTATAAATAATTCTTTCAAGGATTCGTCTTAAATAGACATATGAACCTGCACCAACACCACTTGCAAATAATCCTATGGCAGTTCCAAGCTCTTTTCGATCTTCCTTAGAAATCACATGTTTATAGGCATCTAATTTTGGAAATGTCATATCTGCAACCGACGGATACTGTCCAATTTTCATCATTGAAGTATCTGTTGTTAAAACAATATAATCAAGGTGATGATCCTCATTCATGCTACATACAAATTGGAATACCAAGATCCTTGACACATCATCATTTTGCCAATCTTTCCACTCCCATGCTATATTTTCTTTACTTCCAACTTCTCCCACTGATGGTGTGTTTTTTATAACATTCTCCCTTTGAACCTCCATCAATCTTTCTGAAAGTTTATGTGGAGAACACCCTTTGCTGTCTTTTGAAAAATAAATATATGGTTTCATTGTAAAAACACGTTCTTCTTTACATTCTTTGCAATAATCACTGATTCTAACTTTTCCATCAAGTAAAAAAATTAAATCTATGATATTATCTTCGTTAATTTGTATGGAATCATAAAGTCCATTCGTCTGCAAAAAATTTGAAAAGACATTATCTTTACCGGAACCTATATTTGATGGTATTGAATCAAAAAAATTATATTTCACTTCATTTTACCCTTTACTTTATTTTTACCAGCACATCCTGGAATATCGCATAATTGTGTTTCACGCCATCGTCCAGATCGATGCTAATCATCTGATCCGCAAGGTGGTGGATCTTTTCTTCATAAATACGAATTTCTTCCGCCTGCGCCTGCAACTTATTCAGTTCTTTGTTCAGTTTCACACGCTCCCCGGAAGCAGCATTGGCAATACGTTTTTCCAGATCAGCCATCGCCGTGCGGTAACGGCTCTGCTGTTCATGGACATAGTCCGTGCGTATGCGGGCAATGGTATCCGGCTGATAGCGGTGCATATAAATCAGAGCTTTGAAACCATTCTTCTTCCCACTGTCAAACAGCCAGTAAATCGGGCGTTTCTGATAAATCTTGCAATGGTCTTTGTAAAAATCATTCAGGAAATAGTTCCGAATCACATCCTTCGGCTGACCTTTGCCTCCCAGGGCATCGGCAATGAATTTCAGATTTTCATCCAAAGTGTCCTCTCCATAGACTCTCTTTACAAATTCTACGAAACTGCCGACAATATCATCCTTAAAGTATTCATCATCACAGATTGGGATAACATTATCAATATCCGGGCAAAATTCTCCATACGCATCCATCCAACTGCATATATTCGGATCAGCTTCCGGATATAGTCGCTCCCTTACACCAATTGCCTTGTCCAGAGGAGGCCACTCTCCACCAGCATATACAAGTCCCTCTACGGCCAAAGAGTAGCGGCCAAACATACAACCAACCGCATAAGAAATAAAAGATCGAATGTCTCTGCCAAGGTCAGCCTTGCGGACAGTAACATCCTTATCCTCAACCTCCGGTGTCAGTTCTTCCTGCAAACCATAAGTATCAATGAAGATACGGTTCAATTCTTCTTCATTTGCTTTCAGCTGATTAAAACGGTTATCGCATTCAGCCTGCCACTGGTCAAAGGCTTCGGCAATAGTAGAAACTTTGCGGAGCAAGGGATGCTTCTGGAAATCCCATGAGGTTTCAAAGGAATCCCAATCTTTCCTTGATAGTTTTATACAATCAATGGTAATCTTTTCAATCATTTCAGACATTTGAAAGCACACTGGGATGTTTCCAATATGACCTGCTTCGTAATTCAATGTGGGACTTAAAATTTTTAATATACTAAATGCAACCTTAGAATTTAAAAAAGCAAGGTAATTATAAAGACCTTCGTCCGATAATAGCGCTTTTGCACCACTGCCAAAAATGGCATGTTCCGAAATTCTCATAGAGGGCACTCCACTTGAAATTCCAGACCATGTAATAAACTTTTTAAAATAATATTCTGGACTTACTATTCTGCCACCAGCTGCTCCTTTTGTTGCTTCTTTTATTTCTGCTCCATTATTCAACCAGTTAACAACATAATCGTTATTCCCATACCATTTTCTATATTCTCCCCCTTTAGCTATTGGAAACCACTTTGTCTTATCAACCGTCTCATCAATATCAGTAATCGTAAATGAAATATTTCTAATCGATACTTCATACCAAAATCTTAAAAAGCGATTATTATCTGTCGTAGAAAGACCACTTTTAGGTTCTGCCATATTTTTTAGAAGATTACCATCACTAAAATCTGCAAACAAATTTTTGCTAACCCAATATGCCACAGGACTTCCCGGAATCTTTGAAAAATTATTGGTGCTTTGTTCATAATAGAATCCACAATCATGGTTTTTGATTGCTTCCAATGTTTTCTGTCGTTGCACTTCCATTCCACCACGAAAATCAACTAATCGCAAATAACAACCTTTTTTCTGCAAATGACGATTCTGAAAAGTAAAAGTACATACAGGAACCGTTGCTTCCTCGAAAGCAGAATATTCAAACTGAATCAGTGTTTCAATAGTTGCATAATTATACAAATAGGTACGCATTTTTTCATAGCTTTGAATAAACATCCAAACATAAGGCGTAAAGAATCCACAGTAACCGCTTTGCTTTGTTATCTGTGACGCATAGATGACAAACGCAGAAAAGAAGTCGCTCTTGTAATCAGCATAATTATTTTTAACAAACTCATTCAGCTTTGAGTTCATCTTAGATGCACCCATATATGGCGGATTCGTTACAACCACATCATACTTCTGCGCTAGTGCTTCTGCCACCTGTACCAGCGGCAACAGTTCTCTCAGTGCTGTTTCCCTGGACATATTTATATCTTCCGTAATCTCCGCAAAGCGGTCATACAGAGCAGACCAATCCTGCGGAGTCACAGTCAAAATCGAGCCGTATTCCTTTGCGTCATGCAGTTCACTGAGAATGGTATCCATAGCTGCCCTCAGCTTGGCATCGCCATTACAGAAATAGTCCACGGCAAACTGATCTACATGATTGCTCTCCTCAATGGCATATACATGTGGTTGAATACCTCGACT
>CALWOS010000319.1 GCA_944383185.1 uncultured Oscillospiraceae bacterium | reverse complement strand
ATACATCTGAAAAAACGGCAGAAGAAGTTGCAGAGATGATTTTAAAATTATAAACTAGTTGTGAAATCCCTGAAAGAAAAAATTAGGATTTCACAATTTTTTCACAAAAAATTAGCACTCACCTCTTGACAGTGCTAACAATAAGTGTTATATTACGTATAGAACAAAAGAAAAGGTCAAGCTAATAAGAAGTAGATTATAAGCTTGAGAAAGAAAATGGAGTATATACGATAAAAGGTTTTTTATAAATGAAATGGAGGAATGATTTATGTTGATGCCTAGTATTTTTGGAGAAAGTTTATTTGATGAAATGATGGATTTTCCTTGGGAAAGAGAGCGTAAAGCTGCTTTAAAGAAAATGGAAAAGAACATTATGAAGACAGATATAAAAGAAAAAGAAGACGCATACGAGGTTCATGTAGAGCTTCCTGGATATAAAAAAGACCAGTTAAGTTTGGAACTGGAAAATGGATATTTAACAGTCAAAGCAGTGAAAAATGCTGAAACACAAGAAAAGAAAGAAGAAGGAAAATATATCCGTAAAGAACGTTACAGCGGAAGCTGCTCCAGAAGCTTCTATGTTGGAGAAGAAGTAAAGCATGAAGACATCAGTGCAAAATTTGAAGATGGTGTACTTTATCTTACCATTCCAAAAGTAGATCCAAACAAAGTACAGGAAAAGAAACATATTTCTATTGAAGGCTAAAAAACAAAGTTAGGTCCCTGGCAATTGCCAGGGATCTTGTTTTATTGTTTGTCAACTTAAGGATTATAATGCATTATTAAAGAAAATAAATTTTACAAAGTACTGGAGATAGTATTTATTTTTTAACACTATAGTTTGATTTGAAGTGTGCTATAAGTTTAGTGCAAATTGTGTCAGCTATTTTATAAGTTACAAACAATGAACTAGTATCCAAAGTGTTTCGGGAAAAATACCGTATCGAAAATGTTTTGTCTCATTCTAGTAAACTTTCTTTTGCAACATTAATTTATTTTAATCTACAAGCAGTTCCTAAATCATTTCCTTTTAATTATTCCTCACTCTTGGATTCTGTTTTCGTTTCTTCCTTTTTGTGTCAAAATAAAATGTTCTAAAAATACAGATATTACAATAAAGAATACGGATAAAATTATTACTCTTTCTACATGTACAAATAGTTGGAATGAGGAGAGGGTAGTTGTACATGGTGTTTTAATAAATTTCTAAAATAGATTTTACTGGAATTATAAGATGTAGATGATGTAAATGAGAAATAATCACAGTTATATGTTGAATTTAAAGAGAAATTGTATATAATAAAGAGTAGTAGAGAAAGTGAGGCTGTGATTATGTTAATTCAATTTAATTTTAAAAATTTTAAATCATTTCGAGAGGAAACTACTCTGGATTTATCTGCTGCAAGAATGACGGAGTTTTCTGATCGTGTGGTGACAATTGGCAATGAAAAGATTTTGCCAGTTGCAGCAATTTATGGAGCAAATGCGAGTGGTAAATCAAATATATATAGTGCTTTTGAATATATCTCGGAGTATGTGGTTAATTCATTTAAGTATGGGGATGAAGAAGAAAAATTTGAAGAGTATAGACCGACCCCATTTTTATTTGATTCTATCTCATCGGATGCGGAGTCTAGTTTTGAGGTATATTTTACAGTTACAGGTGATAAAGCGGAGAAGATATACAACTATGGATTTTGCGTTGATAGAGAGGGAATTACAGAAGAATGGTTAAATGTAAAAGCAAAAACGGCTAGAAAATATAGTACAGTCTTTTATCGTAATACCGTTGAAAACGAACTGGATTTATCTGGATTTCCAAAAAACAGTAGAAATAATATACAAGTTGCATTAGAAAAGCAGGTTCTTATTGTTTCTCTTGGAGCAAAATTAAAAATTTCTGAATGTAAAATTATTAGAGATTGGTTTTTGGTAAATGAATTTGCAGATTTTGGAGACATTTTTACAAACTTTTATCTGTCTAGGAGATTACCAAGTCATTTTGTAGAAGACAAAGAGGTTCAGAATAGAGTAATAGAGTATCTTTCATCGTTTGATGAGCATATTAAAGATTTTAAGATTGAAAAAATACCTTATGATGAAGAAAACAAGAGAGATGCTTACAAGATCAATGTGCTTCATAAGATGATAGATTCAAATGACATGGCAGAGATTCCATTAAGTATGGAGTCAGCAGGTACTTTGAAAATGTTTTCCTTATATCCAGAATTGCAGAAAGTTTTGGAAAGGGGAAGTGTATTTTTTATAGATGAATTAAATGCACGTCTACATCCATTGCTTGTTAGAAATTTTGTAATTACTTTTTTGAACCCTGAGATTAATAAAAATCATGCGCAACTAATTTTTACAACTCATGATACATGGCAATTATCAAATCAATTGCTTAGAAGAGATGAGATATGGTTTGTAGAAAAAAATAGCCAGCAAATATCGACACTGTATTCTCTTGCGGATTTTGTAGATGAAGATGGTTCTCGTATTCGCAAAGATGAAAGCTATGAGAAGAATTATTTAATAGGGAAGTATGGAGCAA
>CALWOS010000318.1 GCA_944383185.1 uncultured Oscillospiraceae bacterium | reverse complement strand
CTTTTTTCCTCGTGGCAGAACACCTTGACCACCTTCTGCCCATCCATCATTTCCTCAATATAGCCGTTGACAGCGCCCAGGTCTTTCTGCTGTTTTGCAAAATAGACGGAGGACTTCGCCGCAATTTTCGAGGTGACAAAGGCCATGACGCCGATCATCACCAGGGTGAGAATGGTCAGAGGAATATCCAGCACCAGCATACTGATAAAAGAGGTCAGGATCGTGACACCGGAGTGGATGACCTGGGGGATGCTCTGGCCCATCAGCTGCCGCAGGGTGTCCACATCGTTGGTATAGATGGACATGATGTCCCCGTGGGCGTGGGTGTCAAAATACCGGATGGGCAGGGATTCCATGTGCTGGAACAGCTCCACGCGCAGATTCCGCATGGTGCCCTGGCTGACATTGACCATGATGCGGTTGTAGCCATAGGCGCACAGGATGCCGATGCCGTAAGTAATCGCCACGGACACCAGGGCGGCCGCCAGCTGGGAAAAGTCAGGGGACTGGGCCTGGGTCAGCGGAACGATATAGTCGTCAATCAGGCTCTGCATGAAAAGCGTGCCCCGGAGGGTGGCCAGCGCGGAGCCAAGGATACATACCACGACCATGAAGAAGGAGAATTTATAGTCCCGAAGCATATAGCCGAGGACGCGCTTCATCGCGGACACTTGCTGCCGCAGGCTCATTTTGCCTGTATTCTGAGCGGCCATGATCAAACACCTTCCTTTCCATTCTGGGCGGGCTGGTCAAAATCGCCGCCGCCCTGGGTCTGGGCCTCATAGATTTCCCGATAGATTTTGTTGGTTTGGAGCAGGTTCTCGTGGGTATCAAACCCATTGACCGCCCCGTTGTCCAATACCAAAATGCGGTCTGCATCCTGGACGCTGGAAATCCGCTGGGCCACAATGAGCTTTGTGGTGCCGGGGATCTTTTTGGCAAAGGCCTCCCGGATCTTGGCATCCGTGGCGGTATCCACGGCGCTGGTGGAGTCATCCAAAATCAGAACTCTCGGCTTCTTCAGCAGGGCCCGGGCGATACACAGCCGCTGCTTCTGCCCGCCGGAAACGTTGCTGCCGCCCTGCTCGATCCAGGTGCTGTACCCGTCAGGGAATCGCTCGATAAATTCATCGGCACAGGCCAGGCGGCAGGCTTCGGCGCACTCGGCCTCGGTGGCGTCCTCCTTGCCCCAGCGGAGGTTGTCCAGAATGGTGCCGGAGAACAGCACGTTCTTTTGCAGAATGACTGCCACCTGATTGCGCAGCGCCTCCATGCTGTATTCGCGGACATCCTTGCCGCCCACACAGACGCTGCCCTCATCCACATCATACAGGCGGCTGATCAGGCTGACCAAACTGGATTTACCGCAGCCGGTGCCGCCGATAATCCCAATCGTCTCACCGGAATGGATGTGGATGTCAATGTCATGTAATGTCTTCTCTCCGCTGCCGTGCTTGTAAGAGAAGCTCACATGGTTGAAGTCAATGCGCCCATCCCGCACCCCGGTCTCCGGCTGATCGGGGTCGTTCATATCCGGCACTTCGTTCAGGACATCCGCAATCCGCCGGCCGCTGGCGGCGCTCATGGTAACCATGACGAAGATCATGGAGAGCATCATCAGGCTCATCAGGACGCTCATCACATAGCTGAACAGGCTGGTCAGGCTGCCGGTTGTCAGGTCGCCCGCCACAATGAAGTGCGCGCCAAACCAGGAGATGGTCAAAATGCAGCCATAGACCACCAGCATCATCACAGGGTTGTTCCATGCCAGTCTGCTCTCTGCCTTAACAAACAGGGAGTAGAGTTTTTCAGCCGCTTTTCCAAATTTGCTGTTTTCATACTCCTCCCGAACAAACGCCTTGACCACCCGGATGGCAGAGACATTTTCCTGCACACTGGCGTTCAGATCGTCATATTTGCGGAACACTTCACGAAACACCTTTGAGGTCTTGACCATGATGAAGATCAGCGCCGCAGCCAAAATGACGATTGCAACCAAGAAAATCATGCTCAATTCGGTGCTGATCAAAAAGCACATCACCATGCTGCAAATCATCACCAGCGGCGCTCGGACAGCCACCCGTAATATCATCTGGGCAGCGTTTTGTACATTGGTCACATCGGTGGTCATACGGGTGACCAAGCCGGCGGTGCTGAATTTATCGATGTTGGAGAAGGAAAAGGTCTGAACCTTTTCATAGATACTCTCTCGCAGATTGCAGGCCAGGCCGGAAGAAGCCTTTGCCGCATAGCGGCCAGCCAAGACGCCAAACACCAAGTTCAGCAGCGCCATGACCAGCATGATGCCGCCGTAGAAAAACACCTGCTGAATATTCCCAGCCTCAATGCCCTTGTCGATGATAGAGGCGGTGACAAAGGGAATCAGTACCTCCATCAGCACCTCAAATACCGTAAATATTGGCGCAAGAATCATGGCGGTCTTGTACTCCTTGACCTGCGCCAAAAGTGTTTTAATCATATCGTTGCCTCCTGTTTGATTTCATTTTGCAAATTGCAGAGCATCTGGCCCAGATCCTCCTCCAGCCGCTGTGCCGC
>CALWOS010000317.1 GCA_944383185.1 uncultured Oscillospiraceae bacterium | reverse complement strand
CATCCCGCCGGCCGTACACCGGCGGACAAAACGGCGGCTGTACAGCCGCCGCAGGAGGGAGGGAGAAGCCGTTGAGGCCATCATCCAGCCAAAGCGGGCGGGCGGCGCAGTACCGCCGCTGCCTTGCCGAGAACCCGCCTATGTACGCAGCCGTCCAAGGCACGCCGCCGGCCCCGCACGGGGATGCCGTGGGGCGGGCCGGCCGGTATGTGCTGGCCCCCGCCCTCGGCGGGTTTGTGCGCTGGCTGGTACACGCGGCGCTGCAAAGCGGCAAAACGCGGCTGTATTTCCTGGCGCGGGACGGCTATTTTTTCTATCACGCCGCCCGCATCTACTGCAAAAAGCGAGGCCTGCCGCTGGACTGCCGCTACCTCTATTGCTCGCGCTACGCCCTGCGGGTCCCCCTGTTCCACCGGGATCGGGAAGGCGCGCTGGATTTTATCTGCCGGGACGGGCTGTATGTGTCGCCCTCCCGTCTGCTGCTCCGGGCGGGCCTGACCGGCCCGGAAAAGGCCGTGCTGCTTGACCGGCTGCGCCTCCCCTTCTCCTCCGACCAGCGCATCCCCTCTGCCATGCTGCCGCAGATCCGGCGCGCCCTCGCCGGCTGCCGCGAATTTTGGGAGGCGGTATCCCGCCGGTCGCGGGAAGCCCTGCCCGGCCTGGCCGGGTATCTGCGGCAGGAGGGGCTGCTTGACGAGCTCCCCTACGCCGTGGTAGACAGCGGCTGGGTGGGGTCGATGCAGAAATCGCTGGGGGACGCCCTGGCCCTGCTGGGCCGCCGGCGCCCGCTTGAGGGCTACTACTGGGGACTGTACGAGCTCCCCGCCGGGGTGCGCCGGGTGGACTACCATCCCTATTATTTCGGGCCGGAGGGCCGGATTGCACGCAAAGCCGCTTTCAACAACTGCCTGTTTGAGGCCGTGTACACGGCCCCCCACGGGATGACGCTCGGCTACCGGCGGGAGGGGGGCGCCTACCGCCCGGTCCTGGCCCCGCAGGACGAGGCGGGCCGCGCCTTTACCCGGCGGCTGGAGCCCGTCCTGCTGGCCTATGTCCGGCAGCTGGCGGAAACGCCCGGCGGGGAGCCGGGCGCGGGAGGCTTTGCCCGGGACCGCCGGACCATTTCGCGGCTGTTCCGCCTGCTTATGGCCCGCCCCACCCGCCGGGAAGCGGAGGCATTCGGGCGGCTTGCCTTTTCGGACGATGTGCTCGCGCCGGCAGCGGAGGGCGATCCGGCAGCCTCCCACTTACAAGGGGGAGCCGGCATCCTTGGCGCCGACGGGCCGGCGGGCGGCGAACAGCTCGCCGCCCCTTTATCCAAAGCGGCGCTGCGGGCGGGGCATGCGCTCCCCCAGCTCCTGGCGGCCGCCGGGCTGGGCGGAGCGGGGCAAGAACAGGCGGAGAAAAGCGCGTGGTATGAGGGCAGCGCGGTGCGCGCCGGCGGGCAGACAGCCCGCCATCTGCGGCAGTACCGGCTGGCCCAGTACCTGCGGCTGCTGCGGCAGGCCCGCCGTAATCAAACGCGAAGGAGGAAGAACCCCCATGGCTGACGCGCCGCACCGCCGTCAATACGCCTTTGTAATCCGGCAGCTGACCTCCCGGGAGATCAAGCGCAAATACTCCCGCTCCTACCTCGGCGTACTGTGGAGCGTGCTCAACCCGCTGCTGTCCATGGCGGTGCTCTCCCTGATTTTTTCCCAGCTCTTCCGCCGGTCGGTTGAGAATTACCCGATCTATTACCTGACCGGATACATCCTGTGGCAGGCCTTCACCGGGGCCACTACCGCGGCCATGACCACGCTGGCGGACAACCGGGCGCTGCTGCTCAGGGTCAAATTCCCGATGGAGCTGTTCATCCTCACCCGGGTGTACACGGCGGCGATCAACCTGGGCTATTCCCTGATCGCTTACGCTGTGATGCTCGCGGTTTTCCGGATCACCCCGAAGTGGACAATGCTCCTGTCCCCCTTGATCCTGCTCTGCCTGTTTGCTTTTGCGTTGGGGATGTCCTACATCCTCGCGGCGGCCTATGTGTTCTTCGGGGACGTCAAGCACCTGTACACGGTGGTGCTGACCCTGTGGATGTACTGCTCGGCAATCTTCTACCCGGCAGAGCAATTGCAGGGGTTTATCCGCACGGTCATTGAGGCCAACCCCCTGTATCTGTATATCCGCGGCCTGCGGCAGCTGGTGATGGCGGGGCAGATCCCCGGCCCGGCCGCCTGGGCAGCGATGGCGCTGTGGGGGGGCGGGCTGTACCTGCTCGGGCATACCGTGTTCCGCAAAAGCCGGAACCGCATTATTCAGAAGCTGTGAGGGAACGCGATGGAAATGCCGAAAACCGGGCTTGGGGCCGAAGCCGCCCCGCCCGAAATCCTGATTGACCATGTCACCATGGAGTTCCGCCGGGCCAAGGACGAGGCGTCGAGCCTCAAGGAGCTGCTGATCCGCTCCCTGCGGGGCGGGCACCGCTACGAGCCCTTCAAGGCCTTGGACGACGTCAGCTTCGCGGTTGCCAAGGGGGAGGTCATGGGGATCGTCGGCACCAACGGGTCGGGAAAAAGCACCCTGCTGAAAATCATCGCCGGGGCGCTGATCCCCACCCGCGGGCGGGTGGAAGTCGACCGGCGCCGGGTGCAGCTTCTCACCCTGGGCACAGGCTTTGACCCCGAGCTCACCGGGCGGGAGAACGTCTACCTCAACGGGGCGCTCATCGGCTATACCAAGGCGTTCCTTGACCGGCACTACCGCCGCATCGTCCAATTTGCCGAGCTCGAGGGCTTCATGGAGGAGAAGGTGCGCAACTACTCCTCCGGCATGGTCTCCCGGCTGGGCTTCGCCGTCGCCACGGCAGGGGATGCGCCGGAGATCCTGATCCTTGACGAGGTCCTCAGCGTAGGCGACCTGTTTTTCCGCCGCAAAAGCGAGGCGCGCATCCGGGAGATGATCGGCGGCGGATCGACGGTGCTGATCGTCTCCCACTCGCCGTCCGTGATCCGGAGCGTCTGCTCCCGGGCGGCCTGGATCGAAAAAGGCCGCCTGATGGCGGTCGGGAGCCCGGACAGCGTCTGCCGCGTGTACGAAGAGCGGCCGCAATAAAAGAGCGCGGCGGGCAGGGATTCCTCTCGGGAAGCCGGGGGCTCCCGGGAAGCGCCGCAGCAGGGCGGTTCCGCCGGCCCCCGCTGGACGCGGCCGGCAAGGCGGCGGGGGAAGCGCTGTTTCCCAGGAACCGCGATTCAGGAAAAGCATGCGCAGACATGCACGGATATGCACACACAGAAAGGAGGAAAGCGGAATGGCGGACACTCTGCGCCGGCTTTTCTTATACCGGGTGCCGGGGATCCGGGACCGCTACGAGCGAAAGCGGCGGGAAAATCCCGGCATGGGCCGCGTCTCCGCCGCCCTGTACCTCCTGTGGCTGAACGCGCAGTACCACCTTCTGCTGCGCCGCAGCCTGGCCCGCCCTGCCCTGATCCCTCCCTACGAGGAGACGGCGCAGCCCGCGGGGGGCAGCGAATCCGCCCTCTCCCGCCGGGAAAGCCCGGAGGCGCTGGCCGAGCGGCTCGCCGCCTTTGACGCGGTAAGCTTTGACGTGTTCGATACCCTGCTGCTGCGCCCCTTCTCCGACCCGGCCGACCTGTTTTACCTGGTGGGGATGAGCCTACAATACCCGGACTTCCGGCGGATCCGCATCGCGGCGGAGCAGCAGGCGCGGGAGGAGCAATTCCGCCGCCGGGGCACGCGGGAGGTCACGCTCGAGGAAATCTGGGCGCAGGTGGAAGCGCAGACCGGCATCCCGCGGGAAGCCGGCTTGCAGACGGAGTGGGAATGGGAACGGCGGTGCTGCTGCGCTAACCCCTATATGCGCCGCGTCTTTGACCGCCTCCTCCGCCGGGGCAAGCCCCTGTTCGCCCTGTCGGACATGTACCTCGGCGGGGCGCGCGTCCGGGAGTTGCTGGAAAACGCCGGCTTTTCCGGCTTTGCGGACGTGCTGGTTTCGGGGGACTGCGGCTGCTCCAAAAGCGACGGCGGGCTGTACCGCCGGCTCAAGGAGCGGGCGCGCGGCTCCCTGGCCCACGTCGGGGACAACGAGCAGGCCGACGGCGCGCAGGCCAAACGCCACGGGCTGCATCCCTTCCTCTATCCCAACGTTCAGCGCCGGGGGGAGCCCTTCCGCCCACACGATATGTCGGCCGTAACCGGCAGCGTCTACCGGGGGATCGTCAACGCCCGCCTGCACGGCGGGGAGGCCGTTTACAGCCGGGAATACGAATACGGCTTTGCCTGCGGCGGGCTGTTTGCCGCGGGGTACTGCCGGTTTATCCACGCGTTCGCCCAGGCCCGGGGGATCAAAAAAATCCTCTTCCTCTCCCGGGACGGGGCGCTCCTCCGGCAGGTCTACTGCCGGATGTACCCGCAGGAGGCGGGGGCCACCGCCTACGCCTACTGGTCCCGGCTGGCGGCG
>CALWOS010000316.1 GCA_944383185.1 uncultured Oscillospiraceae bacterium | reverse complement strand
GTACAAATTTTGATATAAATATCCTTTTCTTTTCATTAGATAATATCCTCATTATTAATTTTATTTACTTTGTTTTTTAGATTTTCTATAAACTGATAGGCTTCTTGAATAGATAATGTGTTGATATCGATAGATTTTATATCATTTAATAGTTCTGTTATTTTTATATTTAGTACATAGTCTTTAAATTGATATACAACTTTATTATCTAGTTCTATTATTTTTATTTTTAAATGATGTAATAAAAATAATTTAGAATATTTATTAAAACTAGCACAAGGAAATCCACATTTTACAACATTATCAGTTAAATTTGCTATTTTAAAATGAAAAAATTTAGATAAAGTATAAGCATCATTATCAAGTGCAATAAAAAATATACCACTTTTAAATAAATATATTATTTCTTCATCTTGTTTCTTTAATTCAAGATATGTATTATATAATTTACTCAACTTAAAACCTCCAATAGTAATATTAAAAATTAAATTTTCAAAAACATTATAACATAAAACGGCAAGAAAGTCTTGCCAAAACATTATAAAAATGATAAAATTTACAAAAAAGTTGGAGTTGAAGAAAATGAATAATAATATTAAAAAAGAATTAAATGATAATGAAATTTTTATGATAGCTCAATTTATTGATATATTAGATATTTTAGATAAGTATAATAAATTAGAAGATATTAAATTAGATATAAAAAATAGAAAGAAAGTTTATTTGGAATATCTTGAAAATAGGGAGAAAGGTAAAAGTTTTTTATCTTTAAGTTTATGTAAGAAAAGTATTGATAAAAAATTAGAAAAGGCAAAAAATATATATGTAGAAGAAGAAAAATATATTGCATATAAAATAGGGGTAATAGATGGTTTAAAAATAAAAAATGAATGTAGCTAATTTTGTATTAACTACATTCAAATAAATAGTTTCAGTTTTTATAATATATTTTTCTTATCATTATTCAAAATCTTTAACACCTTTGAAAAATTCTGTAAGAGGTTTATTAAATACAATAGAAAAAGCTAATAGTTCAAAATCTTTTACAGAGCGTTTATTATGTTCTATTGAATAAATATCAGCTTTATATAATTGTAATCCCATTAATTCTAATTTTTCACATAGTTTGCTTTGTGAATATCCACTTTCTTGTCTAAATCTTTTAAAATTTTCAGAAATTACATTTGATTTATTATTTAACTTTTTACTACCACTCATAATACATAAACTCCTAATAAATTTTATATTATTCTATAATAAAATCACATAGCAAAAGGCAATACTATATTGTCGAAAATAAACATATATATAATTGTATTTATTATTTAATATATTTTTCATGATTAGATAAAAGATTTAGAAAAATCTTTTTAGGAATATTAAAACAGGTTTGCAAAATGTGAAATATATTTTTTATATAATTTTTAAGTTTTGTTATTCTTTTTCTTAAAGATAAGTTTTCTTGCTTCAAATTTTTTATTTCAGTTTCATATTCCAAACATTTATCAAAAGTATTTATAGAAGTAATACAGTATTCTCTTAATTTGTTACAATGTTTTACAAGTTTTTTGTTTTCAGCTACTACTAAATCTAATGAATTAGAAGTTATTTCTTTTATTGATGTTTTATTAATTTCTTCTTTTATTTTGTCATAATTAGTTAAACTTTTTAATTGTTCCATAGATAAGTGTTTGTTATTATGGTTTGCACCTCTATCTAAATTAAAACCACAAATATTTATATATTTATGAAAATTGTTTTGTAAATATTTATAACTTTCTTTACCTTTCCAAAATTCTGAGCAAGATATTTTATCTATATCATTACCATTTTTATCTTTTGTATGTATAACTGGAATAAAAACTAGGTGCATATGAGGTACTTTTTCATCCATGTGGACTTTGGCAGATAATATATATTGTTCTCCTAAGTTTTTATAATTACAGACAAAAGAATATGCAGACTTAAAAAATCTTTTTGTTTCCTCTTTTCCAATATTATCAAAAAAATCCTTATCAGATGTAATTATATATTCACAAGCGACATTACTTACAGATTTAATTTGTCCTTTTAAATTGTATTTTTCTTTAATTAATTGAAATAGTTTAGTATAAGTACTAGAAGGAGATTTTATAGAATAGTTTTCTTTTGATTTAATTTTATCAATATCTTTATTAGAATAATTAGTGTTTTTTCTTTCATTATGTCTATATATACCAGGTAAGTTTTTCATTTTATAGTTAGTATTTATTATAATTGCATAACTCATGATTAATACCTCCTAATAATTTATTTTTTTAAAATGTTTAAGTGTTATAACATATTAGAACACTTTCATGCGAAAGTGTTCTGTTTGATAGGGCAAAGCCCTATGATTATTTTAGTAAGCTAATTAATGCAAAAATTAGCAAAAAATATTTAGGAATATTAATAAGTTTTGTAAAATAATTAAAAATATTAAAAAATACTATGACTATAATTAAGTGTGAATAATTATACCTTCCCTTAATCGCTCTTAATTGACAATAGCGATTAAGGGAAGGAAAATAAGTTTAATAAATTTATTTTATTTTACCTAAATTTATATTAAGAGTTATAAAAAAACAGTAGATGATATGATTAATTTGCAAGAAACTACACAAGAAAAAATCATAAAATTAATTAAAGAAAATCCTAACATTACACAAGCAGAAATGAGTAAAATTCTTGATATAACTAGGGATGGAATATCATATAATATTAAGGTATTAAAAGAGGAAGGGAAAATAAGAAGAGTAGGTGCTACTAAAAAGGGATATTGGGAAATATTAAAGTAAAAATAGTTTGTATATTTTACTAGATTAGAACATGAACAAAACTAATGTCAATCATTAATAAAAGCCATTTTAAAGGAAATGGCTTTGTATATTATGTATAATTTATCTTATCTAAAAATTCTCTTAAAACTTTAATAATTTTATTAAACTCTATATTTTCAGCATAATTATTCTTCTTTTTATATGTAATCCAATAATTATTAATTCTTTCATCATCAATTAATCCAACTAATATTTGAACATAATCTTTATAATATTTAAAAGCTTCTCTGTTTGTCAAAGTATTATTTAATGCTTGTTTAAATATTTCCAAATTAATATCATTTTTTAGTTTAGTTAAGAAGAAATATACATCATAAAAATCTTTCATTCTAGTATTATATTTTCCTCTATGAAGTATAGTTTCTATTTTTTTTGTTAAAATTGTTTCAATGTTATATGTATCAATATATATCTTTTTGTTTTCAAATATTGATATATACTCGTAATTTAATTCTTTTGGAGTTATTTCATCTCCTGTTGAAATATCAATTT
This sequence comes from uncultured Oscillospiraceae bacterium, assembly GCA_944383185.1. Lineage (GTDB taxonomy): Bacteria > Bacillota > Clostridia > Oscillospirales > Oscillospiraceae > CALWOS01. The sequence goes on along the minus strand of CALWOS010000316.1, from coordinate 1,684 downwards.
CTAAAGCTACTTTTAAATTTTCAAGTCTTCCAACTAAATGATATTTATTGCCACCATATTCATCTTCAGTTCTAATATCAGTAATATTAATAATATCAAATTTCACTTGATCATTAATATCTATTGAAAGAATTTCATTTAAGATTTTTATCATTTTTTCTTGAGATACATCAATACCCTTTATTGAAATGTCCATATCTCTAGTGCTTCGGCTGTTTATTCCTAACATTGCAGAGAGTAATAATCCACCTTTTAGAATAAAATTTTCACTATATTTAGATACTGAAATTCTTTCTAAAATTCTTTCAAACATAAACCTTTGATATAATTCGAGCTGTGTTAATCCAGATTCTTTTGCTAGTTCTTTTGATTTTTCAAATAGTTCATTATAATTAAGCATTAAATTAAAACCTCCATTATATTTTCAAACTTTTCGTGTATGTTAAATATTTTTGAATATTCTTCTAATAGCACTAAATTTCTATTTTTTTGTTTGAAATAATTTTTAATGATTTTATTATATAATTCGATATCTATTTCATTTTTATTTTTTAAAATATCACAAATACATCTTTCAGCATTATATATTTTAATTGGATTTCCATAGGGGCTTTCAATTTCAATAACACCAATATCAAATTTATCTTTAGAAACATAGTGTATATTCAAATTTTCACTTATATTATTATGGCTTATAGTAGTTACATCTATTTTATATGGAGCTCTGTCACTTAAATTTAAAAGATAAAAAGCTGTATTATAAGAGAAAATTATATTTGAAAATCTTTTCTGTAAAATGTAAAATTCATCTTCTACTAAATTATTATCAATATATAATCCATAAGTAACTTTTCGTAAAACTTTTTTATTTAGTAATTCTGGTATTAAAGTTTTTGAAATGCCTATTGTTTCAAAATCTTTTGTTGCGATATATCCATGATTTTTATTTAAAAATGTTTTTAATTCAATATTTTCCATAAACATTCACCCTTCTTATACTTTCTCGTATATTATAACATATTTACGAAAAAGTGTAAATAGTTTTTGCTAATTACTTCTATATTATTTCTAAAATTAGATATATTTATTCAAAATTTTATTTTTCTGAATCATAGTACTTGATATAAGTTATTATATTGAGAAATAACAAAGTTAAAAATAGCAGTTGAACACGCAAATATTAAAAAAAACAGCATTATTTCAGCAGTTTCAAGGTTTAATTACCTGACATCTGCACCATTAGAACACCAAGTGTTTCGGAAGATTCAAACTTGGTGTTTTGATTTTAAAAAAAGTCAAAGTTCTAACAAAAGTTCTAACACTTTTCTAAAATTAGAATTTTATTAAGTTAGAAATGTATTTTTTAAAACAAATTACCTAAATAGCGAGCTTAGGTAATTTGTTCTTTTTTTGTATCTAGTGCTAATTTGTTTTCAATCACATTTGCAGAAATTCTTTTATTTTCTACATCTGCATGAGCATATCTTAATGTAGTTTGAAAATTTGAATGACCTAGCCATATTTGTATATCTTTTAATGGTACACTATTTCTAACAAGCAAAGTTCCACAACTATGTCTTAAATCGTGTAATCTAATATGTCGTAAATTATTATTATCTAATATTTTACTAAAAGTTTGAGTTACATATCCAGGTTTCATTAACTCTCCATTTTCCATTAAACA
>CALWOS010000315.1 GCA_944383185.1 uncultured Oscillospiraceae bacterium | reverse complement strand
GTCAGCCTGCCCACCGGAAAAGGTCAGTACATCTCCCAGATCCAACGCCGGATTTCCAATGGTATCCGAATCAAAGGGAACGTAATTGACCACCGACAGGGCTGTGAGGATGTTTCGGCAAAGTTCCTCCCTGGTTTCCTCCAGACCGAACTGGAGCAGGGGATTGATGCCCAGATTCATGGTCAGCCCGTCATCCTCTTCCAGAGCATAATACTCAGCCGTCTGCGTCCGCAGGTTAGTAGAACTGACTGCCGTGTATCTGGTCACAAAATCAGAGAAGCTGCTGGAAAACCGGTGCTTCTGCAAAATCTCCATCACCGGGGTATTCTCATACTGGCGAAACTCCAGCTTGCCCTCCCGGTTAATGCAGAAGAATCCACCCAGCACCTGGGCCGTAAAGTACAGCACATCCCGATAGGTTTCAATATCATTCTCCGGGTAAATAGAAAGCAGATCCGAGCCATTGGGAAGCGCCTCGATCTCTTCCTGGCTCTGGGCCAGATCCACTCCGCAGGCCGTACCGCACAGTGCCATCATTCCGTAAGCTGTGCCAATGGTTTCAATGCCATTGAAATCCCGGTCAAACCGGAGCATATAGTCATAGGCTTTTAATTCCAGCACATGAGCTGTCCGGTTGGCTTCACTCACCTCAAAGATTCCCATGGGCACTGCTTCGTAGCTGCCGTCTGCCAGCCGAAGATGATAAGACAGCTCCACCTTTGCATCCTCCAGCGTGTACCGGTCGATATCCAGAAACAGGCTGATCCCCATCTCTGCCGCATACACCGCGCCAAGCTCGATCTCCGAATTGCCGCAGCACTGAGCCGTGATATAGCCGCTGCCTTTTACGATATCTTCCTGTGTGAAGGAATACTCCACACCGGCCACTGTCGTGATCTTTCCCGTCCAGTAGTACTTCCGGGTGTTCCCCTGCACCGCCTGCAGGAACGCCTCACTTACCGGGTACATCGGACACACCTCCTTCCGTTTTCAGGCATCAAAAAAGCACCAATCATTTCTGACTGATGCTTGGTTTAATCTTTTTTCATTGTTATTACCCGCTAAAAAACTAAATTGGCTGCAAATCTATCCCTCTTCTAACGCTGATTAATACATCGCTGCATGACTGCTGAAATATGCTCGATTGAATCTTTACAATCTTCCTTTAGCCATTCAGTGATAATTCCCATGAAACCATTGATGTAAAATGGCATAATGTATTTTTGCTCAGACTGCGGTATATGAAATCGATTTAGGATGGGCATAAACACATGTCGATTCAGGGCAAGATAGGCATCATACAGTCCCAGAACAGACGAGTGCTCAATCGCAGTGCGAAATATACGCCTATACTCTTTGATAAAATTCAAATAGGGATTCAAATATTTCGGCGTGATAAGATACAACTCCTCCAACGGGCAGGTCTGAATATTTGGAATAAACTCTTCAGGGCCATGGGGCATTGCTGATATAAGCTGGTCGATAACATACTGCATGCTCTCTGTCAGCAGATCATTTATGGTCTCATAGTGAAGGTAAAAAGTGGAACGATTTACACCTGCTTTTTCACAAATTTCCTTCACCGTAATAAAGGAGAAGTCTTTCTTTTCCAGCAGCTCCATAAAGGCCTTATCCATACGGACAGCAGTGGAAAAATATTTACTTTCTGATCGATTCAAGGGAATTCACCTCTTTTCATTGTTCTGCTGTGAAACAGCATATACACAGCAATCAGTATCACAGTACACCAGACAACACCGCCCGTAACAGCATTCATTAAAATTCGAAAATTATTCCTTTCCGGTGAGAATTGTGAGATCATTGCCGTCTGCAAACCAAGCAGAGACATCAGTGCCGCAACAAAGTTCAAATCTTTTGCTGCCGATAAAACCGGACTTCCGAGTTTTCGGAATCTCACAATATTAATGACAGATACAGCAAATGTATAAAATGTGTACATGGCCGATAAGTAAATTACATACCCTGGATAAAAATATCCCGAATCTGTCAGCACCATCAGCACAATCATTCCACCCATGGGAATATTCAACAAAATCAGCATCCACGCCGTTTGCCGGTAGCAGCGAAGTTCAAAACTTTCACAGCCTTTTTGATAATTCAAAATCAGGAACAGCCGCATAACACCAAGTAGAAAATAATACACTGTCACAGAAATATACCAGGGGGATGTGCAGCTAATACCCACAATTATACGAAATCCCACATATAGAAAGTTTGCAGCCATTCCCTGATAAATGCTTACACTTCAACGGAAAGCGAGATCCCCTACATATTTGCAGCCAAAAGGAGTAGCTGTAAGCATACGCAAAACGGCTTTCTTGATTTTGCGATATAATCGAGGGAGCGGCACCACCCAGATGGTGAGACTATATGCCGACATATAATAGATCATGTATGTCGGCAAACTATTTGTATCCTCATTAAGAAGAACATAAATCAATGCCGCAAATGTGACAGGCGGCAAAAGAACCAATACCCATCCGGGTGGATGTATAAACCTGTGCAAGACACGGCATATCTTTTTCACAGCTTATCCCTCGCTGATTTCTTTGGCAAGCTCCATAATCTCGAAAGCATATTTCTTTTTTCCACTGGCCAAAAGCTTTTTGTAGAGCGGATAATTAATCCCCATGCCAATCAAACCAACGATACCGATAACAATTCCAAAAACGAAGCTTCCTGTAGTGCCGCTTCCGATCTGTCCCATGGTGAGACACATTCCAACTCCTAAAACAAGAGCGGAAATAATTCCAAAGCTGTACGTGAATACTGCTGCGGGGAGTTTAGCTCTCGCATCCAGTTTTCGAAGAGCAACCACCTTTGAGGTGTCCTTCGGTGCGTATTCGTTTGCGAGATGCTCTGCATAAATTTTATCTGTGTTCATGGCTTACTGCCTCCTCTTTCTTTGATGGTTATATTATACCGAAGGGAAGCAACAAACAACACGACACAGTACAACGATTGTGTTGATTTGTGAATCACACGACTCCACTATAGCATACTCCCATTAGTATTGAAATACGTTTTCAAAATTCCCTCAGCGTAAAACTCACCGTCCACAGCCCCTTCCGGGAAGTGTCCTTCGCCAAGGCTGCCTTAAACCCCTCCACGTACATCTCCGCTGTCTTTACTGCCAGTGTCTCTGTATCAAAATATCCCACAGAAATCTTTTCCTTCTGCTTAAACTCCGTCAAAACCTGCAGCCACTTTGCGGAGACGGAGAAGCTTACGGGGATGCTTACCACCCCAAGGCGTACCACATCCCTCTGCACCGTCCCGGCCTCTGTCTCCCCGCCGGAGTCCGCCTCCACATCATTCATCTGCACATCGTAGGAATCCGGCAGAGGGAGAGCGGTTCCATCAAAGGTCAAATACTGAATAAATGCCATGCCTTACCTCCCTCCTGACCGCAGGTTCTGTCTTGCCTGAGCCGTCACTACCAGTTCATCCAGCAAAGTGCCGCCCACATACACGGGGATCACGATATTTCCCTGCTGACCGGAAAAGCCGGTCAGTGCCTCCGATACCGCAGAGGATATCCCGGAGATCATGTCCGCCATACTGCCGCCTGCCATGAGCCCGTCTGTATATCCATACCCGGATGCATTTACCTTCGGAGTGATTACCATATCCGAAGCCACATCCTTTACCGCATTTTCCACCAGCTTCCGGTTTTTCTCAATGCCGCCTGCCAGTCCTTTCATAAAGTCCGGCATCCAGGTCTCATAATCAGCAAGAGGCCCTTCATCCGGCGCAGAAAAGTGCAGGAAGGAGCGGATGCGGTCAGCCAGACCAGACACCGTGTTGATTACAGACTGAATCATACTGGAAATCCCGTTAATCAGCCCCTGAATGAAATCCTTGCCCCACTGCAGGGCTTTCCCCGGCAGGCTGGTGATAAAAGAGATCGCCCCGGAGAATCCGTTTTGATCACAGACGTCAGGCCGGACAGGGCAGAACGGATGCCGAAAACCAGATTTTTAAAGGCGTTCACCGCAGCGTCCTTCAGCCCGGAAGCGATATTTACCACCGTGGTCTTGATGCCGTTCCA
>CALWOS010000314.1 GCA_944383185.1 uncultured Oscillospiraceae bacterium | reverse complement strand
AGTGCCCGCTCGTCTGCAACAACGGCGTCTATGAGATGGATTATGATGAAATGGAACGGCTGTTAAAAGATCCTGCCGTCAAGCTGTTCTTACTGTGCAGCCCGCACAATCCCGTGGGCCGGGTGTGGAAACGCGAAGAGCTGCTGCGCATCGGCAAGCTGTGCAATGAAAACGGCGTGATCGTGGTGGCGGATGAAATCCATGGCGATTTGATCTTCCCCCCGCACCAGCAGGTCGTCTATGCGACGCTGGGAGAGGAATATGCAAACAACTGCGTGGTTTGCACGGCCGTCAGCAAAACCTTTAACTTGGCCGGTCTGGGATGCAGCAATATCTTCATCCCCAACCCACAGCTGCGCGAAAAATTCAGCGCACAGGTGACGGTGGAAGGATACCACAATCCCCCGTACTTCGCCTATGGCGCAACGCTGGCCGCCTACTACAAGGGCGCAGCTTGGCTGGATGCCCTGCTGGAGCACGTAAAGGGCAATGCGGATTGGGCAGTGCAATACTTCAAGGAACACCTGCCGCAGGCCTCTATCCCCGAATTGGAAGGCACCTATCTCCTGTGGGTAGATCTTCGGTTCCTGGGGCTGCGCGGCAAGGAATTTGCTTCGTTCTTGCAGGATGAAGCCGTTGTTGTGTTGGACAAGGGCAAGGGCTTTGGCGCCATTGCCGATGGCTGTGCGCGCATCAACCTGGCCGCACCGCGCGCCGATATCGTTACGGCGGTGGAAAATATCTGCCGTGCGGCCAATGCACGGCTGTAGCGGCAGCGGCGGGCAGGAGGGTTAGAAGCCTTTGGTCTATGCGTTGATTTTGGCGGGCGGAATGGGTTCGCGGATGAACTCTGAAACGCCCAAACAATACCTGCCGCTGGGAGATTACCCGGTGGTAGCCTATACCGCGCGCGCCTTTGAGCGATGTGCTTTGGTGGATAAGATTGCGCTTGTCACCGCGCCGGAGTATACCGGCGCGATGCAATCCTCGCTGAAAGCATACGGCATCACCAAGCTGTGCGGGGTGTATGAGGGCGGCACTACGCGCACTGCCTCGTGCAGCGCGGGGCTGTTTTGCCTTGGCTGCGCGCCACAGGATATTGTATTGATCCACGATTGCGCACGCCCCTTCGTCAGCTGTGAGCTGATCGAAAGGTGCATCCGTGCCGCCGAACAGCACGGCGCGGCCAATCCCGTGCTGCCTTGTGCAGATGCACTGCTTTTCAGCGAAGACGGTGCAATTATGCAACAGCCCGTTTCGCGGGAACACTGCTACTGCATGCAAACGCCACAGTGCTTCCGGTATCAGGGGCTGGCAGAAGCGCATCGGCGGTTTTTGCACTTTTATGCGAGCGCATCGTTTGCAGACGATTGCTCTCTGTATGCCGCCATGACAGGCCGTCCAGTGGCGCTGGTGCAAGGCGCGCCTGAAAACTTTAAAATCACAACGCCGGCAGATCCTGCACTGGCGCGGGCTCTCGTTGCCGGCGGCATGCAGCCCGGCTGCGCGCCAAAAGGCGAAGAGCCAGAGCAAACCGTAGCGATCGCAGCGCTGCCGCAAACGCAACAGCCAGAGCAAACGGTTTGAATTTTTAGCAAGTTTTTAAGCATGGCGCCCTTATCCAAGCGGCGCCACCGCATTTTATAAAGGAGGTTGTGCCTGTGGCCATCGAACGAAAAGCGGGGGAATTTCTCAGCTTTAACGGATCCACACGGATTGCATACCGGGTGTATTCTCCCGGAGAAGCGCCGCCTTTGTGCGCGGTGCAAATCGTGCACGGCATGGCGGAGCACTTTGGGCGGTATGGCGAATTTGCGCGGTTTCTCGCTCAGCGCGGCATTGCGGTATACGGCCACGATCACGTCGGCCATGGCGATTCCGCCCCCGCCCCCAGAGATCTTGGCTTCATGGGGGAAAAGGATGGCGCAAAGGTGATGGTGGAGGATGTGCACCGGCTCAACCGCATCATCCACCAGGAGCATCCATATGCGCCCATCGTCCTGTTGGGACACAGCATGGGCTCTTTGATTGCACGGGTATATCTTACCCTGTATAGCCAGGCGGTGGATGCGGCGATTCTCAGCGGTACGGCCGGCCCAAACCATGCGGTGGGGCTGGGCATTTGGCTTTCGGAAATCGTTTCCCTCACCCGGGGAAAACGGCACAGAAGCGCGCTTTTAAACAAAATCTCCACCGGCAACTATGCCAAACACATCCAGCACCCCAAATCGGAGATGGATTGGCTCTCGCGCGATATGGCCTGTGTGGAGGAATATCTGAGAGATCCCCGGTGCGGCTACCGCTTTACAGCGCGGGGTTATCATGATCTGTTTGTGCTACTGCGCGAATGCAACCGAAAGGGATGGGCGCAAGCCATCCGGCGCGATCTTCCGGTATATTTGTTTTCCGGAGATGAGGACCCCGTCGGCAACTATGGCAAAGGTGTGCTTGCCGTGCGCGACGCCATGCGCGAATCCGGCATGCACGATGTGCGCTGCAAGCTGTACCGCGGCGGCCGGCATGAAATGTTGAATGAGATCAACAAGGCAGAGGTATATGAGGATATCTGGGAATTTTTAAAGGACACGGTTTTGCAGGAGGAGGAAGAGGAATGCTCCCCCGTTTGATGGTTTGGGATTGGAACGGCACGCTCTTGGATGATGCTGCGCTTGGCTGCGCCATTTTAAATGAAATGCTGGGGCGGCGCGGGCTCGCTACCATTTCAATGGAACGATATCGGGAGGTATTTCGTTTCCCAATCGAGGAATACTATCGAGAGTGCGGCTTTTGTTTTGAACAAGAGCCATACGACGATTTGGCAAAGGAGTATTGGGTGCTCTACCAGCAGCAGGTGACAACCGCGCCTCTGGTGCGGGGTGCTCAGCAAACGCTGGGCGCATTGCAGGCGCTGGGGCTATCCCACACCATTCTCTCGGCAAGTGAGCAGGGCCATCTGCAGCAGACCGTTCGCGCGCGAGGCCTGGCGCCGTATTTTGAGGATATCATCGGCCTGCGCGGCATCCACGCAAAGAGCAAGCTAGAAGCGGCCAAAGTGTGGATGCAGTCGCATGGCCTTTGCGGCGAACAGCTGCTTTTGGTGGGAGATACCACGCACGATGTAGAGACGGCCCATGCCCTGGGATGCCAGGCTTTGCTGGTAGACTGGGGGCATTGCAGCCATGCGCGGCTTGCCGCTACTGGGGTGCCAGTATGCAGCAGCATGGCTGAACTGTTTGCCATGTGCTGGGAAATTATGAAACAAGAAGGATGATGCAACATGCAGCAACTAAAGGATTTTAAGTATCAAAGGCCAAATGCCCAGGAGGTATTCGCACAGTATCAAGCGCACACAC
>CALWOS010000313.1 GCA_944383185.1 uncultured Oscillospiraceae bacterium | reverse complement strand
GTACCAAAATTCTCCGTTAAGGTACCAAAGCTCTCCGTTTCTAAAATCGCATTCATATGTTCCCATGGATGCTACTAAGGTCCATTCATCCAAGGTTTTCGCCGTCCTGTACTTAGCTTTCATTTTGTTTACCTCCTGTGCCCTTGTAACCTCCGGGGCGGGCTGTCATTGTTACTGGAATCGGCTGTATATCTTTCGCAGCGTCTGGATGTCATCACTCAACCGCGCATTAACTGCGCATTGGATATGGATATTTTCGACGGCTTTCATGTCTTCACATGATTCGAGGTAGATTTCGTAAATGTTACAAAATATGGCCCTGTCATCTACATATCCTGCTTCGCGCCACAGGCTATACTGTTCCGCAAACTCTGTCTTAAGATTTCTCTGTTTCAGGGTGTATTTTTCTGCTGCTGTCATTTTCTTTTCCTTTCTGCCCTCGTGACCTCCGGGGCGGGAAATTTTTACATTTTACCGAGCTGCTGCATCGCAAACCAAAAGCTTTCTCCGGTCAATTCTGCAAGGTAGTCAATCAATTCACAACGTCCGTACTCACTAAGTTGTACATAATGCAGGTCGAGACAGTATACAAGGTGAAAATCTTCTTCATCAAGACCAAGGTTGATTTGAGCACCACGAAGGATTTTTGCTTCATTTGAATCAATCTGAAAAGCTGTACTTTCCATAGCCTTTTTTACGATAGATTCACAAGCCCATATCTTCCAGTTAATGTCAGCACCATGATCTACGCTGGACATAATCTCAAAATGGGGGATGATGTTTTCTTTCAGTGCGAACATTTTGATTACCTCCTATGTATTATTTCTTTGTTGTGAGTAGATTATAACATTCATGAATGATATTTTCAACATATAAACACGATATTTGGATACATGAATAAAACATTCATGAACTATTTGTGCAAATATAACATTCATGACTGATTGACTTTGCCTATAAAACAGCGTATAATCACATTTGTACAGTCAGGAGGTTGAAAACATATGGCCCAGTCAAAAGCACATATCAAAGCATCGAACAAGTACCGCGACAAAACATATAAAATGATTCAGATCACCTGTAAACCGGAACAAGCTGATTTTATTCGTTCCGCTGCCGCTGCGGAAGGCCTCAGCATCACCCAGTACATCCTGCGCCGGGTTCTCCCGGAAGAATTGCAGGCAGATCAAAAAGTCAATCCTACAAGTTAATAAGTCAATCCAGTAAGTCAATAAAAAATAATCATATAACACAAAACACCCCTCAAATAGAGACCGCGATAGATCTCTATTTGAGGGGTGTAATAATTTAAGTGCCAAGTATTTTGGTACCAGACGATATGTATTTAGGATGCAAATTCTGTGTGTTTTACTTTCCATTTCAGCAGGGAAATTTTTACCCAAAATCCATATATGCCTAAAGTGATGATACACAACAGCAGCCATTTAATCCACAGGCCAAACAAACCTATTGCAGTTCCCGTAAACCTCAGCCGCCTGCCTTCAACAACCGTGTGCTTGATCTCCCAGCTATAGACCATGCATACTGCCCATGGATAACAGATACCCACAGTACAAATTGTAATGAAGAACCCCAAAAGATTCCACCCGATCAGCTGAAGCAAACCACCGTCAAAATAAGACTTTTCTCCTAAGTTTTGCATTAAGATCGCCTCCAAAATTTAATATTAAATGGTGTGACCATATTATAACCTAGAATTCGTGTAAATCCAATATTAAAATACAAATTTCGTGGGTTTAAGCAAACTTTGTATCGTATTTTTGTAAAAAAATACACCCCGCAATCTGTTCGATTTGGGAGAGAAAGCGAGGTGTTATCCTATCTATTCACTTAAATTGTACGACACCATCTTCATCAGTAACCACCATAGCACCCTCCGGCAGCCCGCAGGCGGCTTTTTCGTTGAGGTGGTAGATTTTGCCGTTGATCTTCTGGGTACCGGTCAGCATCGCGCCGGTCGGGCCCATGTAATACCAGAAGGTGCCATTGACACCTGTGATCTTCCTCCATGCCGATCTGACCGGCTGGCCGTTCTCGTACCAGTGCCAGACATCGCCATCCTGAAGCCAGCCATCTTGAGCAGCAAGCCCATTCAGACCAGCTTTCTGGATGATCGTCGGGTAATCCTTATAACAGGCGTTCAGATCGACGTTTCCGCTGATACCGTTGATACTGCCCTTTGACCAATGCTGCCACATACCGCAGCTTCGGGGTGGTTTGGTGGTATCAGCGTTTTGTTTGTAGTTTGCCAGCCAGAGATCATACTGATTCAACAGCGACGCATCGAAAAAACGGTTCAGATAATCCGGGTTGGCATACAGTCCGGCATAGTATCCGGCCTTCTCGACCGCAGCCAGAAAAGCCCTGGCGTGATTGGTCGCGACTGTTTTGGTCAGCGTCACGCCGTTTTGCTTCATGTAGCGATCAGTGTCGTATTCCAGATCGAAATACACAGGATACTCCACTCGATACGGCTTAATTGCTTTCAGGCACGCAGCAGCTTCACCGGTGGCCTGTTCGGTATTGAGTGCATAGGAAAACCAGTACACACCGACCGGAATTTCCAACCGGTTGCACTCGGTAATGTTGCGGACAAACTGCTTGTCAATCGTCGACTTACCCAGTCCGGCACGCAGGATCGCGAACTTGACTCCGGACGCCTTGACTTTGTTCCAGTCAACCTTCGCCTGATGGTAGGATACGTCTATCCCGTTACAGATCACTTCCGCCATTGTCTTCGCTTCCCTTCTGCTGCAGCACTTCAATTGCTTTCTTAATTGCCTCCGGAATAGGTACACCCATCAGACCGGCGTTTTCAATAATGCTGATTGTCTCATTGGCTATGTACCCGATAATAACTGCATCCCGGATGAAGCCTGTCCCCAGAATGATATCCAGTCGGGCAGCAACCAACACAATCAGCAGCGTCATTCCCTTGCGGCAGAGACCTTTCCAGCCGGCTTTTGATTCCAAGGTCCCGTTTTCGGTTTTGGGACTGTTGTGGAACACACCAGCGACCAGTACCCCGGTCAGATAGTCGATAACCATCATGCTGACAAGCGTTATCATTGCTGCGTCCCAACCTCCGAATGCCGCTGCAACTGTACTTCCTACAACTCCGATGCCTG
>CALWOS010000312.1 GCA_944383185.1 uncultured Oscillospiraceae bacterium | reverse complement strand
TGTGAACAGCTCTATCATTCATCAGCTTCCGGAATTGGACGGCGTGAAGATTTGGCCAGTTGCGGCGAACGACATCGCCGTAGCGCATAATAATGCACGTAGCGCTAATCTCTGCGCGCTGGGGGCGGCCGTAGCAGCTTGTGGAAACATGTTATCCTTGGAAGACGCAGAAAAGGGGGTATGCGGTTATTTCTCCAAAGTCAAGAATCATGAGCCCAATCTGGCAGTTCTTCGCGCAGGCTATGAAGCGGTACAAACACAAAAGTAATACTTTGCGAGCAACATAACCAGGAAGGATGGCGAGAATGAAAAAATTAACGGGAAAGCAAATTTTCACCTTTTTGATTATCACGCTGTCTTACGGCATCATGTTCCGCGTTTCCTACATGAAGAATGTGTTTTATGATCCCATGATCAGCGCCTTTGGGATCACAAACACGCAGCTGGCCACAATGACGGCATTTTACTCCACCACAAAGATTTTTATTTATGTACCCTGCGGCTTGATCAGCGATCGACTCGGTGCTCGAAAGTCTCTTACCTTTGCCACGACGCTGCTGACTGTGTTAACCTTCGGCTATGCCTTTGCCCATGAGTTCTGGATGCTCTGTCTGATTAATGCGGGTTTGGCGGTAGCCAACTGCATGCAGTTGGGGGCTGCATTGAAAATCATCCGATCCATCGGATCTACAGATGGTCAGGGCCGTGCCAGGGGTATGTCCGAGCTGATGCGTGGCGTCGCCTCGTTGCTGGTGAACTTTGTAGCTTTGGGCCTGTTTTCCGCAGTGGAGCACACTTCTGATACGCCTCTGCGCCCCGTTCTCATTTTCTATGGGTGCGTCTATGCGGTATTTGCCATATTTACCTTTATTGTTTGTCCCAAGAAGGTCTCTGATGACGAAGTGCCTCCTACCCTGCGGGATTATTTGGACACCTTGAAACATCCAGTTGTATGGTTGCTGGCTATGCTCACAATGACTGCCTATGCCTTTGAGGTTTGCATTGACTATACCACGCCTTATCTCACCAATATCATGGGTATGTCCACGGTCATTGCCGGTGTCCTTGCCACGATCCGCTCTTTTGGCCTGTCTCTGTTCTGCGGACCAGTCTTTGGCTTTATCAATGACAAATATAAGAGCTATTCTCGTACACTGCTTTTCATCTTTGTCCTGCAGGCCGCAGTGGGCATCGCGTTTATCTGCACCCCCTGTGATCCAGCCTTCGTCGCGCTTGGCATTGCGTTGACCATGTTGGCGGCGGTTGGAATTTACGGCTTTACTTCTACCCAGTGGACGCTGCTTGAGGAAGTGAAGATCCCGCAAAAGGTGTCTGCCACTGCGGTCGGCATCATTTGTATGATTGGGTATACGCCGGACATTTTTGTCTCTCTGCTGATTGGAAACCGGCTGGATAATTCTCCCGGCGAAGAGGCATACAAGTTTGTCTTTATGTATGCGGTTATCTTTGCTTTGCTGGCCCTGATTGTAACCTTCCTGGTTCGCCGGATTGTCAAAAAGCGCCAGCGGGCTGAGGCGGCTGCCATTCAAAACGAAAATCCACTTACAGATAATTGAACCTGTTGTTCTTTTGATGACCGGACGCGGATACGCCGCCGGCTGGAATATTCTCCTTCGGCGGCGTTTTCTGCGTGGGATCTGAAAGCAAGCTTGGATATCGAAGGGGGTGTTATCTTTGAATACATTGGACGTAGCACTTATCCTTATCTATTTTGTCGGTATGCTGCTGTTGGGAGTTTATGCCAGCAGGAAGCAGAACACGATGGACGACTACTTTTTGGGAGGAAGAAATCTAAGCACTTTCAGCCTCACCTGTCTTTGGGTCTGTGCTTGGATTGGAGGCTCTTCTATCATCGGTACAGCTGCTTACGCCTATGATATCGGTATTGTATCGGCTTGGTATGTTCTGAATACCTCCATCGGCCTGGTGCTGTTTGGCGTGACCATGTCGAAACCGGTCAAGCGAATCAGCGATCGTTTTGACTTTATTACAATCACGGACTTTCTGGAAGCTCGCTACGACCGTAAAACCGGATCTATTGCCACGATTTGTATTCTTCTTTCCTCCATTGGAAATACTGCTTCTCAGTTTATTGCAGCCGCCGCAATAATGAATGTGCTTACCGGCTGGAGCCTGGGAGCTTGTTATTTGATTACGGCAGCTATCATCACGTTGTACGTCTCTCTTGGCGGTCTTCTGGCGGTTACTTATACAGACCTTGCCCAGATGATTCTTCTGATTGCCGGCATCGTGTTTGTGGCTGTGCCCATTGCCGGGCACGCCATGGCGGAACAGGGAGTCAGTTTGCAGAGTTCTCTGCCGCCTGAGTTTTTCAGCTCCGGGAATGGAGATTGGGGCCATATCATTGCCTTCAGTGTTTCATCGATTCTGTCGTTCTTTGCCTTTATGACGAGCTATACCCGTATTATCACCGCACGCAGCGCAAAATCCGCAAGGAATGCAACGCTGTACTCTGCGCTTATTGTTGTAGTCCTGGCATTTGCAGCCACGTTCCTGGGCATGGCGGCCCGCGTCCTGGTGCCCAACCTCTCGGATAGCAACAACGCTATGGCGGAGCTGATCGTAGACGTGTTCCCGCACGGGGTGAAAGGCTTTGTCCTGGTGGGTATTCTCAGCGCCATTATGTCCACGGCAGACGTTTCCCTGGTCATTGGTTCCACCAATATTACAAAGGATATCTATCTGCGCTTTATCAACCCCAACGCCAGCCAGAAGACCATTCTGCGTCTGGGTGCGGCGGCGTCTTTCGGCGTGGGTGTGCTTGGCGCGCTTTTGGGGTGGTTTAACCAGGATATCATGGATGTTGTGCT
>CALWOS010000311.1 GCA_944383185.1 uncultured Oscillospiraceae bacterium | reverse complement strand
TGCCGGCCCGCCTCTTGTGGCTCCAGCGACAGAAAGGGCAATATCATTGATTACTGCCGCTAGTCCTGTCTTGTCCAGGATCGAGCCGAGTAGAATAAACAAGAAAAGATAGGTAGAAGATACACCCAGCACAAGGCCATAGATGCCCTCAGTAGACCATACCATATATTGAATGATACGATAGATCGACATGCCGGAATGTTTAAAAAATCCCGGAAAATATTCTCCAAAATAACAATACAGCAGGGCAATTGTCATTAGAATTGGCAGCGCCCATCCCGACGCCCGACGGCTGGCCTCCAAAACTATGACAATCAGCAGTCCGCCTACAACCAAATCAAGCTGAGTTAAGATTCCCGAATTCATTGCAATTTGGTCAAATCGGAAAAACACATACAGATTGAGTGCCAGTCCAACAAATGCTAGTATTGCTGAGTCTATACTCATTTTTAGGCGAGATGATCTCTTTTTGCTGGTTGGAAAGCAGAGAAAAATCAAAAAAAGTACCAATCCTAAATGCATGCTACGTTGCTTTACAATCGACAATGACCCAAAACCAGCGGTATAAAGATGGAAAAGTGCCAAGATAGCCGCAGAATATCGAATCAATTTGCCCCAAATGCTATTTCCCATTCTCCTCATGCGTCCCGAAAATTCGTCCTGATTTGTCTGAGACGCGGTCGCAGCCTGCGACATAGAGTTTCCCCCTCTTTCTATTGATTTATAGTGTATTGATATAAAGCTCTGTCTCGCCTTCTACAATCCTTTGAAGCATGAGAATTGCAAATGATTACTCAATCCATCCAATCTCCCGGTAATAGCGTTCAGCTCCCGGATGGAGCGGCGCTCCCAGACCTGACACTGCATTTTCCTGCGTCATCCACTTCAAGGAATCAGAGATCATCTTCACATCCTCAATATTTTCCCAAATCGTCTTTGTAATCTGATAGACAACTTCTTCGTCTACACTTTCATCACAGGTCAAAATAACTGCGCAGGCAATTGTATCAATATCCTCATCGACCCCCTGATATGTTCCACCTTCAATTGTATACGGTACATAATACCCATATTGCTCCAGGATATTATCTCTATCCTCTCCTTCGATGGGCAAAATATCAACCTTACCAGCCATACAAAGATCCATTACATTGGCTCCCGGGACACCAAGCGGGAAAAATCCCCAGTCAATGTGCCCATCTTTGAACAGATCAACTGCGCTGGATGTACTCGTAAAAACAGGTTCCACATCATTCCCATTTCTATAATCATAGCCGTAATACGACAAAATATCTTCGGAATAGCACTCGCTTGCACTCCCGGCAGCTCCTACGCTTCCGCTGGTGCCCTGGAGCTGAGCGAACGAGGTAATGCCGGACTCCTTAGAGACTAAAAAATGGATCACGCTTGGATAAAGGGATACAATGGATCTTACATTATCCTGCACTCCCATACCAGAAAGGCTTCCGTCCAAAGCCATATAATTTGTGTTTGCTGCATTTAATGCAAATTGAACCTCATCTTTTTCCATTAAGCCTATATTATCTACTGCACCACCTGTCGCCACGGCTCTCATCGTAAGGCCCTCAATTCTATCTCCAAGAATATTGCAAAGGCCAGCGCCAACCGCGTATACAGTCCCGCCAGACGATGACGTTCCCACCGTAAAAGAATAAGATTGATCTAGTTCCACTTTCTCTCCATCATTTGCTTGTCCATCATCCACTAATTGAGGGCCCCCACATGCACTCAACATCAGCACTGATGCGACGAGTACGGACAATAGTTTTTCTCTCCTGTTCATTTCTTTTCCTCCTAATAAATTATCTTTTCCAGCCAGCGCTGGTTGGAAACATAATAGATTAACACATAAAATTCAAAGTCATAAACTATTCAATATACTCAAGCGCATCATCGCTGAACTTTGAATATTGAAAGTTTTGAATATAGACTCGGTTTTGTGCCGCATTGATATGTAAAATCATTGCCTGCTTTGCCTCTTGTGGTTTTTTACTTTCAATTGCATGAATAATTTCTGGATGTCCTTTAAATGCATTTTCACTTTCCGGAGACATGAGGTCCAGCATCAGTGCCCGCCGCAGCTGCCGCAAAATATTTGCTGTCGTACTAATTAAATATGGATTATACGACATTTTAGCGATCTGCATATGGAACGTCTCATTGCTTGTATCATGTCGTTTTATTGTTCCGGCAATATCATCTTCTTTCCGATAAGTTTCAATCTGGTCTTCAATATCTTTAAGAATACGAATATCAGATTCTGTTGCATGAATTGCCGCCCATTCAGCCGAGGCACTTTCAATAATACACCTAAATTGAAACAGACTTTGGAGGTTGGGCAAAGAAATCATTTTCACTAAATAACCTTTACGAGGAAATTTATGCAAATATCCTTCTATACACAACGTAGCTAAAGCCTCACGTGCGGGGGTTTTGCTTGTACCATATGCCTGTGCAACTTCGGTTTCCGTAATAATTTCACCGGGTTTATATGCGCAGTTAATAATATCCTCCCTTAGACTATGGAGCACACATTCACTAATAGATTGTTTTTGTCCCACACATTCCCCTCCTAACATGGAGTATTTTTAATGTATCTGTAATATATCACAAATATTTTTATATCTCAATTGACTTATTAATACAAATAGAAGCTCCAATTTTATGCGATATATCCAAATAGAGATCATTTTATATACCATGATATGGATTACTACAGCAACAGCATAAAACGGATTGCTTCAATCTCTGATTCTACTTTTAAAAAATGGGCATCTGCCTTTCAGATGTGCGCCCGTCAAGAGAAAGTAGACACTAAAAAAATATTTATCAGAAGCCCAAGGCGGCAGGACGGGGGTTATTAAAAAGTGCACATAAGCGTTGAGAAGCGCAGGAACATCATGGGCGTGGGCCAGATCAAAGTCAAGATAGAGTTCTTCCTTCATCCAGCCATTCAAAGCCTCGATAATAGGATTGTCCGTGGGAGTTCCCCCTCGCGACATAGAGCGAAGTATGTTATAATTGTGGTGGGCCTGGTAAAAGCCCTTGAAGATCAGACAGCTCCCTGGTCGGTGTGAAAGACTGCCTGGGAAGTTTGCTCTTCTCTTTTGTCCATCCGCTTTTTCAGTTGCTCAAGGCAGTGGTAGTATGGCTTATTGCTTCCCCTTTGAGATGTGACACTGTGTGCCAGGATCTCGTTGTTGAAGGTATCCAGAAGGATCGTCCACTCCCAGTAAGTCGTTCCAACTTTGAGTGTAGTCATGTCATAGACCACGAGCTGAAGCGGTGCAGTAGCATTCCAGTGTCCCTTTACCTGATTGGGGAATAAGATGCTTTCTTCTCCAGGCTGTTTATAACGACCTTTTCTGGCCTTTGAACGAATTCCTGCGGCTTTACAGCACTTGTGGGCCAGATTGTGAGAAAACACCCATCCCGTCTTAAGAAACACATCGTGAGCCAGACGATGATACCCAT
>CALWOS010000310.1 GCA_944383185.1 uncultured Oscillospiraceae bacterium | reverse complement strand
ACTTTGGTCCAAAATGAATTTCCGGAATTGCACCAAACGAGCGTATATATTATAATAGTAGAACCAAAGATAAATAGGAGGGTCCATTCATGAAGATCATGGCAAAGTTTATTTGGGGTATGATCGTTATCGCGACCGCAGCTGTGGCTGCGGTCATTCCCCTAACTGCCCTCGTGGGCAGCATCCTGATTCCCGCGAACATCTGGGGGTGGGCGTACAATGATACGCTTGCCCTCGCGATCATCATTGGATTCCTTGGGTTCATATCCTGGGGATTTACATGGGTAGGAATACTGTCCGTCATCAGCCATAAGATTAGTGGCTGATAACGGACAACGACCCGGGGTAACACCCGGGTCGTTTCTTTTTCTATCGAAACGCTTATTTTCGGAACAGCCGTATAACGGTAGAAAGGAGGGTATATTTGCAATGCCGAGTAACTTTACAGCACCTGACGATATGGACTACATTGAAAAGAATGCAGGCCGATTCGGTTGGGGCTCTCTTACTTTTGACCAACTCATTAAACAATTCGACGTTGCTCGATTCCCTGACTACGACAACATGGCCGAGCCTTATATCGGTCATATTTTTATGTCACGACCCGACATAAATTTGGGCAATGGAAACCTTGAAGTTTTGCGAAATCATCCTATGACCGCAATGTTCGTCAATGACGCGTATGGTCTGGAACTTCTCAAATCATTATCTGGCATGGCATCCAACGTTTGGATGCCGATCATCACAAACCGAGCGATGACTTACACGGTCTCCGATTTCGCCATCAAAACTGTTGAAAAAGGCAACACCTATTACGGACATGTGTTGAAGTACGGCAAGCATTCGGAAGATCATAAAGTCGGAGGAACCATCTCGATCGATTTCCGCTCTGACCGACAACTGGCCATTCTGAAAATGATGTACATCTGGATGGCATATATCTACATCATCTCAAAGACCGGAGAGGTCGTCCCGAAATCATTGTATGAGGAAACCGGGATTCTCGACTACGCCGCGTCGATCTACTACATCGTTACCAAACGCAATATGCGTGACATCGTCTATGCTGAGAAACTGGTCGGCGTCTTCCCAATCAACCTTCCGTTCTCCATGCTGTCCTATAATGACGGAATGATCATCCAGGATCAGCTTACGATCGATTTCGCATACGGAATCAAATGCGACCCGATGGATCCTTCTATCTTTGTGGATATCAACTATCTGAGCGGTCTTCCGGTCTCCGATATCGAGAACTATACAATGGAACGAGCCTCCCTGATCGACTGGGATCAGAGCGGTAAGTTCCGTCAGCGATACGGTGAACGACTGATCAACCCGACTGTATACGAGGGACCGTTTGTCAAGAGCAATATCCTGGCATCCTTTCCCTATATCCACGTAGTACAGGATCCGGCCGATAAATCGCTGCACTATCAGCTGGAATTCATGAACTCGCGCTAAAAGGTGGTGAAAGTAAATATGTCCAGAAAATTGATCGACCGGAAAGATATTCTGCTTGATCTGGACCAGGTGATCATGCCGAAATATTTTCCGGATGAAATGCTGAACAAGGACCGCGTCTCCATCTATGGTTACGTCACAGAAGCACTGGCCAAGATGATGGAGGATACCGTGATTCTGGAACAGCGTCGGTCTGCCGATTATTGCCCGGAACTATCCAACTCTGAAATCAGAGTCAAGCAGACTGCAAAGATTCGCGGTGTGGAAGTATCCTATGCAACTCCCGGCCAGTGCTACGCGCTGATTGGGATTCTCAAGTCCGACGTGATCGCCAAGGGAACCAAGGTCGGCAATGAGATTCAGTTCACGCTGGATCGACGCAGCACGATCCTGTACCATGGGATCCACTTCTCACTGGAAGACGACATCATCATCCGGGCAGTCCCATCCGGCACGGATTACGTATACGCTGTCCAGTACCAGGGAGAACGCGCGTCCGATACCTCCTACATCCAGATGTTTGAGGAAACCGACAGCACCGGGCAGGAGATGCTTGCCATGGTTTGTCGCATCTTCCAGTACAACTACAATATCCAGGATAAGCTGGTGACGGATGATCTTGAGTTCCTGTACGAGGGTATCTGGTTCGACTATGAGAACCGACTCGCCGGATTCGAGGTCTACTACCGACAGTCGTCCAACGCGGAATACACTCTGCTGAAACTGGACCATTACCTGACAACGGAATCGACTCGTGCAATCTATTACAATGATGACGAATCCCAGATCCTCTACATCCTCAATAACCCGGATCTGAACATCGGCGTGAACGCCACCATCCGAGTTGAGATGAAGGAAACGTTGGGCGAAGATGGCGTCATTACGATTGACGAGGGTGACGATACCGCAACATTCTCCCTGTACAAGGACTCCGCATATGCTTACTCCGGCGTAAATGTAACCGTGAACATGCTCTCCGATGTTACCGGTGCTGCCAATGGAGACGACCTTTCCGATATCAAAGCAAAACTGATTGACGCCAAGACCCGTCGGGATAACGTCACAACGGAACATGACATCATTGAGTTCATCAACGATCATGACGCCAATGTTCAGATCGTAAAAAAGCGCAACGATTATCAGGATCGGTCTTACTATATGTACACCCTGGTCCGTCATGGCGATAACGACATCGCTCCGGCTTGCACGAAGGACCTGGTGCTTCGTGGGATCGTTTCGGAAGAAGACCTTGGTGATTTCGACCATTATGACATCACACTGGATCGGAAGATCCTGCGTGCATACAACAAGTTCAAAGTAGTCACCAGTCCGGATATTCCGGACGTCGACTATGCCGTCAAGGTGCCAATCGATGAACAGGAAGAG
>CALWOS010000309.1 GCA_944383185.1 uncultured Oscillospiraceae bacterium | reverse complement strand
TGAAATGATAAATGCGTCGGAAGCCCGCGAGGACGACCCCGAATTTCAAAGCCCGGTTGACCTCATGTTTGAACGGCTGGAAGAAAAAGACCCGGAGCATTTCGCTGTCCGGCAGTACAAGAAATTCCTGTTATCGGCGGGCAAGACGCGAAGCTCTATCCTCATTTCCTGCGGCGCAAGGTTAGCCCCCTTTGACATTAAGGAGCTGCGGGAGCTTATGGAAACGGACGAAATGGAGCTTGACACGCTGGGGGACAGAAAGACCGCCCTTTTCGTCATTATCAGCGACACCGACGATACTTTTAACTTTGTCGTGAGTATTCTCTACACACAGTTATTCAACCTTTTATGCGACAAGGCAGATGATGAATACGGCGGGCGGCTTCCCGTCCATGTACGGTGCTTACTTGATGAATTTGCGAATATCGGGCAGATACCAAAGTTTGAAAAGCTCATTGCAACGATACGGAGCCGGGAAATATCCGCGTCAATCATCTTGCAGAGCCAGTCACAGCTAAAAGCAATCTACAAGGACAACGCCGATACCATAGTCGGCAACTGCGACACGACCCTTTTCTTGGGCGGCAAGGAAAAAACGACCCTCAAAGAAATATCGGAGATTTTAGGGAAAGAAACCATAGACAGCTTCAACACGTCCGAAACGAGGGGGCGGGAGCTTTCCCACGGGTTGAACTACCAGAAATTAGGGAAAGAGCTTATGACGCAGGACGAGATCGCCGTCATGGACGGCGGCAAGTGCATTTTACAGGTGCGCGGGGTGCGCCCGTTCTTTTCGGACAAATTCGACATAACAAAGCACCCGAAATACACGTCCCTTTCCAACGCAGACCCGAAACACGCCTTTGACATGGAAAAGCACATCAAACGCCGCCCCGCCATTGTGAAGCCGGACGAGGAATTTGACGTTTACGAGATTGACGGGGAGGGCTTGCAGGAGGACGCGGACGGTGAATAAGCAGACCAAACGCCAGCGGGAGGAATTGCGGCGGGCTGAACTGCGGAAGTTTGTCAAGGACTGCGAAAGGCTTTACGAGCAGAACCGGGGACGGCAGGGGGCAAAGATTATCCCTTTTCCCCGCCAGCAGAAAGAAAGGAGGGACTAAAGATCAAGGGCAGAAAAACCGGGCATGAGATACGCGCCCCTTGCGGCATGGAAATGTGGATAACAGGCTATGGGGCTATGGAAAACGCCATTCACAGCACATGGAAAAGCGAAATGCAGCTTTCCCACGTCCTGCAAACAGCGTTTCCCACAGCCCCATAAAACAGCCAGTTACCCACATTCCCACACCGCAGACTACTACGGAAAAAGACCCTTTCCTACCTGTCATTCATAAAAAAGATTTTAAGGAGATGATCGGAAATCAAGGACGTAAACACGGGCTACATGATACGCGCCCCTACCCATTAGGGGCACGGCACACGGCGGCAGGAGCCGCACCCTTACAACTGAATACCGCCGCGCCGCAGAAGTTACGCGGCGTGGGGACACCGCCTTTACCACAGGGCGGTTTTTTATGCGGCGGCGACCATACGCCGACCGCCTTTGTCCGCTTGCCGGACAGCCGCACAGCGGCAGAAAGGATTTTATCATGGCATTTTTTAGTTCAGCAGTAGGCGTTTTGCAGACACTTGTTATCGCTCTTGGAGCTGGTCTTGGCATTTGGGGCGTTATCAACCTCATGGAGGGCTACGGCAACGACAACCCCGGCGCGAAGTCACAGGGCATGAAGCAGCTCATGGCGGGCGGCGGCGTTGCCCTGATCGGCACGACCCTTGTACCCCTGCTTGCCAACCTGTTCGGCTAAGAAGCGCGGGTAACGGCTTATGCAGAGCATTCTTGACGCGATTAACGAATGGATAAAGGAAATCCTTATCGGAGCCATCAACGGTAATCTGTCAACTATGTTCGGGGACGTAAACGAGAAAGTCGGCACCATTGCCGCAGAGGTAGGGCAGACCCCGCAGGGCTGGAACGCGGGCATATTCAACATGATACGGACGTTATCAGAGAATGTGATCGTACCCATTGCGGGGCTTGTCATTACCTACGTCCTATGCGTGGAGCTAATCAGCATGGTTACGGAAAAGAACAAAATGCACGACGTTGACACGTTCATGTTTTTCAAGTGGTTTTTCAAGGCGTGGGTGGCGGTGTACCTTGTCACCCACACCTTTGACATTACTATGGCGGTGTTCGACGTTGCGCAGCACGTCGTTTCCGGCGCGGCGGGGGTGATCGGCGGCAGCACAGAGATTGACGCAGCCGCCGCCCTTGCTTCCATGCAGGGAGGGCTTGACGCTATGGAAATCCCCGAACTGCTTCTGCTTGTCATGGAAACAAGCCTTGTGAGCTTGTGCATGAAAATCATGTCCGTGCTTATCACGGTTATCCTGTACGGCAGAATGATAGAAATTTACCTTTACTGTTCGGTATCGCCTATCCCATTTGCAACAATGACGAACCGGGAATGGGGGCAGATCGGGAACAACTACCTTAAATCCCTGTTCGCAATCGGTTTTCAAGGCTTCCTCATTATGGTGTGCGTCGGCATATATGCGGTGCTGGTAAACAGCATGATTGTAGCGGATAACCTGCACAGCGCGATATTTTCCCTTGCGGCTTATACGGTGATTCTCTGCTTTTCCCTGTTCAAATCCGGCGCGCTTGCGAAGTCAATTTTTTCGGCGCATTAAAGGCGTGTCAAGGGCAGGGTGGAGATTTTCAGAGCGAAGCGGCGAAAATACTACCCGACCTTGACGCGGGAGGAACCCCATATAATAGGGACGGGCAAAGGGCATAAACTGGCCTTTGCCTTGATTACCCTTATGGGTATTTGGAAAGGAGGCAACAGACCATTGAAAAGAAATATGGCATAATCTACGCCGACCCGCCGTGGCAGTACACGCAGAAGCGGCTGTCCGGCGCAGCGGAACACCACTACCCCACAATGGGGACGGAGGAACTATGTGCGCTCCCCGTGGCTGACATTGCGGCAGAGGACAGCGCACTTTTTTTGTGGGCGACATTCCCGCAGCTTGCCGAAGCCCTGCGGCTTATCAAGGCTTGGGGCTTTACCTATAAGACCGTCGCCTTTGTGTGGCTGAAACTCAACAAGAAATCCTATACATGGTTTTACGGCTTGGGGTTTTGGACGCGGGGCAATGCGGAAATCTGCTTACTTGCCACACGGGGACACCCAAAGAGGAAATCGGCGGGTATTCATCAATTCATTATTTCCCCCGTTGAGCAGCACAGCAAGAAGCCGGACGAAACGCGGGACAGGATCGTTGCCCTCATGGGCGACATTCCCCGGATAGAGCTTTTTGCAAGGCAGGAAACGGCGGGCTGGGACACATGGGGGAATGAAACCAGAAACAGTATCACATTCTGACGGAAAGGAGGTTTTTAAGTATGGCGTATGTGCCAGTGCCAAAGGACTTGTCAAAAATCAAAACAAAAGTCGCTTTCAATCTGACAAAGCGGCAGATCGTTTGTTTCGCGGCAGCACTCATTATAGGCTTGCCGCTTTTCTTTTTGCTAAAGGACAGCGCGGGGACGAGCTTCGCGGCGTTCGTGATGATCGTCGTCATGCTCCCCTGCTTCCTCATGGCAATGTACGAGAAACACGGACAGCCCCTTGAAGTCGTGGTGAAGAACATCATTCAGACAAAGTTTGTCCGACCAAAGGAGCGACCCTATCAGACAGAAAACTTTTACGCTGTTTTAGAGAAGCAGCGGAAACTTGAAAAGGAGGTATCAGCGATTGTCAAAGGAAACAACAAAGGTAAACGCACCGGGAAAAAGCCCCGGAAATAAAG
>CALWOS010000308.1 GCA_944383185.1 uncultured Oscillospiraceae bacterium | reverse complement strand
GGTGCGCGCTCTCCTGCAGCTTTTCGACCAGCTCTCCGCTCGTGGAGCGGTTGCGCAGGACGAGCTGCAAGATCTCGGTAGCGCGGTCGTTGCCGCCGAAGATGTTGGTGCCGTTCATCAGCGCGTCTAAGGTGACGGAATATTCGCCGGCCTGGATATAGTCTGTAATGGTATATCCTTTGAATCCCCACTCATTGCGCAGCAGGTCGAACTGGGTGACAGGGTCTTGCGCGATATAGATACAGCCGATGCGGTTGTACGAGGTCATGATGGCGAGGCCTCCCTCCGACGTGAGGCCGCCCTCATAGGCGCGCAGGTAAATTTCGCGGATGGCCTGCTCGTTGGAGAAGGTGGAGATGCCCTGCCTGCCGTTTTCCTGGTCGTTGAGGAAGAAGTGCTTGAAGTTGTTGGCAAGCCCCTTGGCGCCCATCGCCTCTTCCATATTTTTACCGACGTAATACGAGATGATGGCGTCTTCCGAGAAATATTCGGCGTTGCGGCCGCTGTACGGCGAGCGGTGTGTGCCCGCGCCGGGGCCGTGCATGGTGTGTACGCCCGCATACAGCGCGTCTTCGGCGTAGAAGTCGCCGTGCTTATACTGCATTTCGTGGCTTCAGGTGGCAGCCATCAGGGTGTTGGAGGCATAGCCGGTAGAGATGCCCTTATCGCCGAAGAGGTAGTTGAGGCTGACGCCCTCCGACCCTTCGGAAGTGACGGTGGCGGGCTTGCTGACGCTGTTGACGGGATCCTGCCCGTAGTACTCGTTGACGATCAGCGCCAGATCTTCCAAAGATAGCTGCTGCACGAGGGTGGTCCAGCGCGGGTCGTCGAACTCCGCCTCCCACATATCTGCAAGCGACAGGGTCTTGGGCTGTTCATAGGTGACCTGATCGAGAGGCTTCGTTCCCTTAGCGATGTCCTCTTTCGAGGTGTCGAGCGCCGCCTTCACAGTGTCATTGGCGGTGAGCACCACCTTCTGCGGGAAGGTGCCCTGCCAGTCGCTGCGAGAAAGGTAGGTGACTACGGGCTGATCGTAATAGTAGTTGACGTCGGCAAAGTCGTACAGGTTGTGCACTTCCGCCTCGGTGTACTGCGACACGAGGTAAGAAGTATCGTCGTGTTCCGCCAGTTCGTACGTCTGCACGCAGCCGATATCTCCCGCGGCGGGAGCGCCGAACGGGTCGACCATGCCGGTGAAACCGCGCGCCGCCAGCACGTTGTTGAGGGCGTCGTGCGCGTCGTCGCCGACGGCGAAATAGTAGGTGCCGGCATCGAGGATGTAACCGCCCTCGCCCTCGTGGGCGTTGACGTCGTAACTTGCCATGAGGTACCTGTCAAAGGTGATCTCGCTGGTTTCGCTGGCGCCGGGCTCCAGGATATCCGTCTTATCGTAGGCGATCAGCTGGATGGCAGATTTTTCCACCCCGCCCTCGATGTACGGCAGCTGCACATACAGTTCTACCGGCACCTTGCCCGCCGCATCGCCCGTGTTGGTGGTGGTGACGGAGGCGGTGAAGGTATCGCTCGCCTCGTCATAGACGACGGAATCGAGCGTCTGCTCGAAGGTGGTATAAGAGAGGCCGTAGCCGAATGGATAGACCACTTCGTCGGCGTAGTTCCAGCTGCCGCCCTGCGAGGCGTACACGCCCGCCGAACCGCTCGCGTTGCCCGTACCCATGACGGCGTCGGCATAGCGCGTTTCATAGTACTTATAGCCGACGTAGATACCCTCCGCGTACACCACATAGCGCTGCTCGTGCGGGGCAAGTTCCGCCTTGTTGGTATACATCATGTCGTCGCCGCCGTAGTTCTGCATGGATGCGGAAGAATCTACATCCGCCGCATAGGTATCGACCAGCCTGCCCGAAGGGTTCGCCTCGCCCGTGAGCACGTTGACCACGCCCGGCAGCCCGTAATAACCGGGGTTGGCGATCCACAGGCAGGCGTCTACATCGTAGTCGTCCAAATCGCCCAGCTCTAAGGGATAGACGCTGTTGACGAGCACGATGATCTTGTCGAACTCGCCGCTGTCGCGGATCATCTGCAAAAGGTCGCGCTCCGAAGGGTGCAGCGCCAGCTGGCTGACGCCCTCGCTGTCGTTGAGCGACATATCGGTGCCCTCGCCGCCCCAGCGGGAGAGGGTGACGATCGCCGCGTCGTTGTGGCTGGCGAAGGAGTTGCGCAGCTCTTGGGTGTAGAAAGAGATCTTTTCTTCGCCGATGTCTGCCGTTTCGTCGCCCGCTTTTACGCGCTGGGTCGAGCTGGCTGCATAGGCGTTGTACAAGGTGTCGTTGATGGTGAAGCCGGCGTCGTTGAACGCCTTTTTCATGTTGATCTCGCGGTTGGGGTCGGCAGAGCCGCCGCCGTTCGAGTTGCGGTAGCGGATATCCGCGCTCGCCCTGCCGAACAAGGTCACGTTGCGCTCGTCATCCGCCAGGGGCAGCGCGCCGTTGTTCATCAACAGCACGGAGCCCTCTTCCAGCTGCTGCGTGGCGTATTCCATCTCGTCCGCGATGAGCTTGGCAAGGTTCTCGTCGGAAAGCTCGCCGTAGCTGCTTTCAAACCGCGTTTCCCCTTCGCCCGAAGGGGTGGTGGCGGAGCTGATGCCCAAAAAATTGTTGATGCCGCCCGCGTTGGCGTTCGCCACGATACCCCCGAAGATGGAGACGACGAACAGGAGCAT
>CALWOS010000307.1 GCA_944383185.1 uncultured Oscillospiraceae bacterium | reverse complement strand
CAAATGAAGTATAAAGAAACTCAACATTTTACTAATTCAAAAATTAAAGAGCCAACTATAAAATTATTTTCAGAATATTTAGAAACAAAAAAAGATTACGTATTATATGTATATTTCCCAGATAGAACTGACGAAACATTATTATTTAATACAACTAATGATCTTGATAAAGTATTGTTAAACTGTAAAATTGATAAAAAAGAATATAATTTTACTGAAAAACAGAAAAATGAATTTATTAATCATTTTAAAGTCGTTTTTTCTAAGGACTACATAGACAAAAGCAATGAACTAATTGAGTTGATAAGTAAAATTATGAATGTTTCAAAAGAGATAGCAGAAATATATTATTTTAGTTTAATTACATATATAATTAATATTATTATAAATAATATCCCTAAAAAAAGAAATTGCACGAAAAAAGAATTAGTAACTTATTTAGCTAATTCATCTGCAAAAATTTTTCATGATTATTCATTAAAGTTTTATGGAAAAGAACGATACCTAAAAAGTATAAAAAAAGAGTATTTCTTTGAAAAAAACATAAACAACCATAATAGATTATTCATCATTAATACGCCATTTACATCAATTGATGATTACTATGATTGTATTTGTAAAATAGTGAAAAGGTTTTATGTAATAAACAAGAGAAAGACTATGGTAATATCAAGTGCCCCTTATATTTATTTACCAAATATAGAATTATCAGATTTAGTAAAATTAAAAGAAAAGTTATTTAATTTGATAGGTTTTACTGATGGTTATATGTATAAGGATTCTAATTTTAATGTTGATTATATAACAAAAAAATTTCACGTAAAAGATAATATATCTTGTAAGTTAGTTAGTATCGAAGATGATATGATGAGAATAATAGATAAATTAAGTAATGATGGAATAAAGATTTATCAGTTTTACGATAGAGAACATGAGATTTTATATAAATCATTAAATCAAATCTCTATAGAGATAGATGAAGTTAATGATATTTGCAAAATTTTGAAGTAAAGGAGTGTAAAAATGGATTCAGAAAAAATAAATGCAGAGGTTATTTCAGTTAGCCCTGATAAAGTTAAGATAATGATTTATAATATGGATAATTGGAAAACAGCTGAAGATAAGCTTAAAGTTGGTTCATATTTGGAAATTAAAGATGAAAATTCAGAAGAAGATGAGTATTTAGTTGTTGCTATAATTGATAATTTTAAAATAGATTTAATTGATGTTACAAAAGTAAATGAAGATGGAGAAAAAGTAGTAGAAACAGAAAGAAGATATGTATTAGAAGCCACACCTTTAGGGAGTATATGTAATGGTAAATTTACAAGGGGTGGTGATACATTATCAATCCCACCAAAATCTGTATCTGTTGCAAAAGATTCGATTATTGATAAAATATTCAGTGACTGTATTGAAGATAACGAAAAATTTTGTTTTTCAACTTTGCCTAATTCAAGTGTAAAAGTAAATGTAAATGGAAATAAATTTTTTAATAAACATTTAGCAATAGTAGGTTCTAGTGGTTCAGGAAAATCACATACAACTGCTAAAATAATTCAAAATGCAATTGCTTCTAAAAATAGTGATTTTTCTTCTTTGAATAATTCACATATAGTCATATTTGATATACATTCTGAGTATGCAACTGCTTTTCCTAATGCAAATATAATTAATATAGATAATTTGATTCTTCCATATTGGTTATTAAATGGGGATGAACTTGAAGAACTATTTTTAGATGCTGGAGATAATAATAATTATAATCAGTCTTCTTTATTAAGAAACTTGATTACTTTAAATAAACAAAAACATAATAGCGAAAGTGATAATCCATTAGATAAAGAAAAAATTGATTTTGATTCGCCATTGAAGTTTGATGTATCCGAAATATATACTTGTTTAAGAAATTTAAAATTAGAAACATACGATTATGGAAATGATTTAATTGCAAAATATAAAACTGGTGATGTTACATATGAGAATATATCACAAAAGTATAGTGATTTTTTTAAAGAAATATTAGAATTTCAACCTTCTGTTAATGGGAAAATCAAAAAAGGAACATATAGTGATGGTTCGATTGATAAGTTTATAAATCGATTTTATAATAAGATTACAGATAAGAGATTAGATTTCTTATTTGGTGATAAATCAAAAAAAATTGAATTTAAAGAAGTATTAGAAGAATTTACTGGATATAATAAAAAATCTAATATTACTATTATAGATTTAAGTGGAGTTCCTTTTGAAGTACTTAGTATTACAGTATCTTTAATATCTAGATTATTATTTGATTTTTCTTATTATAATAAAAAGATTAATGGAGACAATAAAATTCCTTTATTATTAGTATTTGAGGAGGCTCATAAATATGTACCTAAAAGTGAATTGTCAAAATACAAATCTTCAAAATTATCTATCGAGCGAATTGCAAAAGAAGGGAGAAAATATGGTATTACACTTGCAATAGTAAGTCAACGACCTTCAGAAATATCTGAAACAATATTTTCTCAATGTAATACATTCATTTCAATGCGTCTAACAAATCCAGATGATCAAAACTATGTAAAAAAGCTTTTGCCCGATACATTAGGAGATTTAACAAGTAAACTTAATTCCTTGAGTGCTGGTGAAGCTTTGCTTATTGGAGAATCAGTTATAATGCCTTCAGTTGTTAGAATAGATAGATGTAATCCTGAACCATCATCAAACGATATAATGTATTTTGATGTTTGGAAGGAACAATGGCATGATGATGATTTTAATGAAATTATTTCTCAATGGGAAAAATGATTTAAATATATATTGTTTTCCAGATACCAAATCTAGATACTAATTGTTTAAAATAATGTTATTTTTATAAACTTTAATAAATTTAAGAAAATGAAAAAGCCTTATTCTATAAGACTTTAGGTCATTATTAAATTATTACGAACTGGTATTTAGATTTCCCCCTGAAGAGAGCCCTAGTGGCTCTCATTTTTTGTATAAAGTCAGTTTTATAAGGGGTTTGTAAAAGAATTAGTGTTAAAAATCAAAAGTATCAGGAACCGTTTAGGAACCATTCACATATAAAATAGCCAAAAAGTGGCTTTTTTAGTGAATAAAAACCCTTTATTTATAATGGTTTAATATGTTTAAAAGAATACATTGAAGAGGACAAAAAATTCTAGAAATATGATATAATATAGATAAATTTATCAATTCACTAATAATAAATATTTTTAAGTGTATATTCTAAGTTTTAAGGAGGAAAAAAAATATGGATTCTGAAAAACTTTTAAAAGAAATTAATGAATATGTAAATAATGATAGAATAAATTATGCAATATTAATTGATGGGGAATGGGGAACGGG
This sequence comes from uncultured Oscillospiraceae bacterium, assembly GCA_944383185.1. Taxonomy (GTDB): domain Bacteria; phylum Bacillota; class Clostridia; order Oscillospirales; family Oscillospiraceae; genus CALWOS01. The sequence goes on along the minus strand of CALWOS010000307.1, from coordinate 10,371 downwards.
AAAAACTTATTTTATACAGGAACAATTGATTCCACTGTTAAATAGAATTTCAGATAAAAAGAAAGCTGATACAAAAGAAGCAAAAAAAGCAATATATATATCACTTTATGGTGTTGAAAATATAGATGATGTATCTACAGAATTGTATTTAAAAGCAACAGGTAAATTTTCCAAAATAACATCGATTGGTGTCGGATTATTTAAAACTTTAAAACCTGATATAAATTACTCTAAAGCATTAGAAATAATAAAAAATAATTTTAAAATAGATAATTATGTATTAATATTTGATGATTTAGAAAGAGCAAATATGGATGTTAATGTTTGTTTGGCTTATATTAATACATTTGTTGAACACCAAAAAATGAAAGTAATTATTGTTGCAAATGAAAGGGAAATAGGTAAAATTAATTATAATAAAAATTATGAATTAAAAATTATTTCTGCCATGAATAAAAATATAAATTATAATGATCCTGAAAAAAAAGATATTTTAGGAAATAGAATTAATGGTCCTATACCAAATATAGATGATGTAAAAGAACGTATAAATAGAATGTACGAAGTTAATTATAATTATAAACTTATAAAAGAAAAATTAATTGGAAAAACATATCACTATAAACCAAATTTTAACAATATAATAAATAATTTAATTGAACTATATAAATTTGATCAAGATTATTCTGAATTTTTGGTCAATAATAAGGATATATTATTATCGGAAATGAATATTTATAATTGTAATAATTTAAGAACAATAAAATGTATATTCGAAGATTTTTACGAGCTATATAATAGAATAAAAGACATAAATATAAAAATGAAAGATACTTTGATAAAAAAAATATATATTAATTTTATTATTACTGTTATAAATTTAAAAAATGGAGAAAATAATTTACAATGGAATGGTGAAAAATTTCAAGAAGCAGCATCTTTTGGAAAAGATGAACATTTAATATATTCGAAGTATTTTCTTGCTTTTAGATTTGTTGATGATTATATATTAAAAAAAGAAATTAATATAGATGAAATTGTTTCAGTTTTAAACGAATATATAAATAACAATCAAAGCGAATTTGAAAATGGAGAAAATTCTTATGCTAAATTAAAAAGCTATTGGGAATTAGAGGATAGCGAAATTATTAAGTTATTAAATGGTTTGAATAAAGAGTTAGAATCAGATTTTTATCCATGTAAAATGTTTCCAAAAATAATACTTACTTTGACATATTTACAAAATCTTAATTTTCAAATAGATTTAATTGAAAAAAATTATAATATTATGGAGAAAAAAATAAAAACTGATTTGAGTGAAGATTATTATATTCATTATGACCAAATTATTCGTGATAAAGAAATATTAGAAATGTATAATGATAATATTAGAAGAATAAAACAAGCTAGTAATGAAAAAAAAAATAAAATGAATAATAATACATTGGAAGATATTTTTGAAAGTACTGAATGGGGAGTTGAATTATACACTTATATTCATCAGCATGAAAACTATAATTATTTTTTTAATAGAAATGCATTTTTATCTCTATTAAACACAGAAAAAATTTTAAATTTAATAAATAATTCAAATAGTAAAAATATATATTATTTTAAGTATTGTATTGACAGAATGTATAGTTATCAATCTCTAAAAGAATATTATGAAAAAGATAAAGAATCAATTATTTATTTGATTGATGGAATAACAAAACTAGACAAAAAAGAATACGGAGTTACAAAAAAAGAGGCTCTGGATTATTTAGTTAATGTATTAACAGAAAAACTTAAGCTATTAAGTTAAAAACTAGGAAAAAAATCCTAGTTTTTTATTGTAAATTATCTATTACATTAACAACTTCATTTAAAGCAGTAGAGAATAAATGTGTATAAGTATTTAATGTTTCTTCTATTTTTGTATGACCTAAATATTTAGCAACAACGGTAACGTTAGCACCACTATTAATAAGTAGGGAAGCACAACTATGTCTAAAATCATGTATTCTTATTTGTGGTAGTTCAGCAAGTTGACAATTCCTATTTTTTCTATCAGTAACAGCATTACTACTAATTGGAAATGCATCACCAGCCACAAAGAAATCATTACTAAATCCGTGTAACTTTGAATCACGTTCTTTGAGCATTTTAAGGTCTTCTAAGAGCACTTTGTTAAGAGGTAGTGTTCTTATACTACTTTTTGTTTTAGGAGAAGAAAAATGGAAATCTTTAACGGTTCCAGAGCGGTCTGTTATTTGTTTCTTTATTGATAAAGTTTTGTTATTAAAATCAATATTTTTCCAAGTAAGACCACGTAGTTCACCACGTCGTAATCCACAATAATATAGTATTTCATAAATAGTCCTATATTTTAAATCATCTTCTACACTTAAGAACTTTTTAAATTGATCATATGTGAAATACATCATTTCTTTTTCAACTTCATTAGGATTAGTGAAATTAGTCATTTTACAATATACTTTATTGAAATTAAAGTCATACCAAACAGATGCATAATTCATTATTGATTTTAGAAATTTTAAAATATCGTTTTTATATTTTGTTGATAAATGTGTATTATTAATAGTTTGTTTTCAATGTTCAAATTGGTTTATATTAAAGTCTTTTAACTTAATTTTATATAAAGGTTCCAAATATAGTTTTTTATTACCATAATTATAGAACGTAGTTTCTTTAACTTTATCTTTTTTGAAATCTATAAATAAGTTCATCATTTCTTCAAAAGTAATATTAGATAGATTTTCTTTAGTATTTATTCTCATTTTAAATGCAAATTCTTCAGCTTCAGCTTCTTTTTTAGTTGCAAATCTACCTGACTTCTTTTGTGCTGGCGAACCATCTATATCAGTATATCTTATTTTGAAAAACCATTGTTTTCCATCTTTTGTTTTATATTTATCTTTGTAAACACCCATTATATCATCTCCCTTTATTGTGTTAATTAGATAAAAGTGATATAATGTAAAAGGAAGCCCAATTACATTATAATCTTATAGTGTTTTAAAGTTTGCTAGACTTTTGTGGTTATCCAATTTGACTTACTGTTGGCGCAGTAGGTCTTTTTTTATTTATCAACAATTCCTAAAATTTCATAACCTAATTCATCATAATCATAATAGAATGGGTTATAGTTGCTTTCGTCATTATAAACAGGAACCATAATATATCTAAGATATCTTGTTTCATCTGGATCTTGATATATAATTACAATTTCTGCATCATGTCCATCTCTTCTAATTACGTAATCTCTTCCATATTCAGTTATTTTATCCGTAATAGTAAATGACACGGGTTCACCACTTGCATAATGTGGTTGACTAGGATTTGATTCGTGAGTTGTTTGTAATCCAAAATGGGGTTCAATATTTTTTTTCATACTTATAATTCCCCAACCAGCAAAGAATTCATCAGAAGCTTGTTCTAAAGTATATCCTGCAGGTATTTTTGTAACAAAAGGATATTTATAAGTTAATATTTCTGCATTAGGATCCTCAAGTAATTTAGAAGAGGTTGTTTTAAAATAATTAGCAACTAATTCCATTTTATCAGCTCTTGGCAGTATAGTTCCTTTTAACCATTCGCATATTGTAGAATACTTAATATCTAAATCTTCTGAAAGTTTTTTTCTTGAAACAGAGTTTCTATCCATATAATCTTTTAAGTTTTTAGCAAAACATGATTTAGGATCAGTAGATTTATTATTCATTCTTACCACCTCAATACCAATATACACCTAAACTTACCTAAAAGTCAACTGAAATTACATTTAAAATGTAAAAATAAATAAATTGAGTAAAAACCATTTACAAAATTACATTTAAAATGTATTATAATGGTGTAGTGTAGAAAGGAGAAGATATATGAAATGAGTAAATAATATTATTGCAAGAGTCTAGCAAACTTTAAAACTAAAGAATAAAAGAAAGGGATGATTATAATGAATAGTGAAAAGTTAACTGCTGAAGAATTATTAAAAATAACATCAAGTCAATGGGCTACATCAAAAGATATTATGATTATAGGATGTGTTGGAAGAAATAAAGCATATTCAATTATGCAAGAAATATCATTAGAGTATTATAAAGATAATAGAATTAGAAATAAAAGATTAGTACCTATGTCAGAGGTGTTAAAGTATTTTAATATTGATTTAACTTATTTAAAAAATGTAACTGGAATATCAAATAATGGCTAAATATAATAAAACACAATTATACTTCTTTAAACTTCCAGCTAGTTTTTTTGAAAGAGATGAAGTTGAATGGCTAAAAACACAATATGATGGTCATAAAAAGATAATTGTATATTTAGAATTAATATTTAAGACTATAAATAAGAATGGAGTTTTAGGAAGAGTAATTGGAGATAAAATAATGCCATATTCTACAAGTGATTTAGCACGACTAATAAATGAGGATGAAGAGTTAGTAGAAGAAACATTAAATGATTTTGTTGATATTGGTTTTATAACAAAAAGAGAAGATGGAACTTATTTTTTAGAAGATGCATTAGATTTAACTAATCAATCTGTGAGTGCAAGAAAAAAAGAAATTCAAAGAAGAGAAAATTATTGTCCACCAGATATAGATAAAGAAAAAGATGAAGAGAAAGAGATAGATAATAGAAATAATATTTTAGATACTATAAGTAGACAAAGACAATTAGAAGTAGATTTAGAAAGTGAGGAGTCGAAGTTGTATTGTGCTTTTCTAGATTACTGTGAAAGAAAGTTTTTAAGAAAATTAAGTATTTCTGAACAAGAAGATTTAAAAGAAATTGTTAAAATTTATGAACAAAAAGAAATTAAATTAGCAATAGATCAAGCATCTTATAATGATAAATTATTTTTAGGTTATGCTATTGGTATTTTACAGAATAGGAATGAATGGGGAAAAGAAGATTATGACTATGTATAAAACCTGTTCTATATGTAATAAAATACACGATATGAATATCATTTGTAAAAGACCATATAAGTATAAAAAAAGACGTAAATCTGATAAGTTCAGAAGCACATATGAATGGAAACAAAAAAGAGAAGAAATAAAGAGGAGAGATAGGTATTTATGTTTAGCTTGTTTAAATAATATTGATGATACTAATTTTATGTATAACTATAAAAACTTACAAGTACATCATATTTTTTCTATCGAAGAAGATTATGATAAAAGGTTAGATAATGAAAATTTAATAACTTTATGTCCACTTCATCATAAGATGGCTGAACAAAAAGAAATAAGTCTAGAAACACTATTAAAATTAATGCCAAAAGAATAATAGTCCCCCCGGAGGGTTAATTCATATAAATATTATTTTTTTCTCCACCCACAGCTCAGTCATATTCACACAATTATAAGTTTTCCGTGAGTTTTTTGGAAAATGAAATATAAACCAAATAAAATGAAATTAATATCAAATTAAAATCAAAACAAAATCAAAGTTAAATCAAATCAAAAAGAGTACTTGTTATATGATTATTATAGCTCGTACTCTATTTTTTTAATTTCTAATGGATTTTCGTTGGTGATAAGTAATGCATATTTAACACGTAATAACTTATAGACTTCAGCTTTTACTTTTTCAGAATCTTCACCAAAATAATTAATTATATCTTTAGCAGAATTATAATGTTGTAGCAAAGAACCTTTATACATAGAATGCCTATAATAAGAATTAGCAATATAATAAGCAATAACTTCAGGTATTATATAACTTTCTAAATATTCATCATAATTATCTGAAAAAGGTTTGAGTATTTTTTCAAATTCTTCATCACTAATATCACCATTAACATTTTCTCTAATCATATACACCTCCCAAAGCTGTTATATTAGTCACTCTAAAAGGAAAATAAATCAAGTATTTTTAATAATTTAATAACTAAATTATGCCAAAAACGAAAAAAAAGCAAAATTATGTGATATAATTAATGTGTATAAAATGTAAAGGAGGTAATAATTATGTTAAAGGTTTTTGAGTCTTTTTCCGGTGTGGGTGCACAATGTATGGCATTAAGAAATTTAAAAAACAAGTATAAAGTAGTTGCAACATCTGATATAGATGAAACGGCTACATTAGCATATTATTATGTCCATGGAAAATTTAAACAAAGTAGAAAAAAATATACTACAGAAAAAAAACGTGAATTTATAATAAAAAAAGGTATAGGAAATAAAAACAGAATAAATAAATTAGATGAAGTTGCAGTAAATACTTTATTTGATGCTATAGACACTTGTAATAATATGGGAGATATTACAAAAATAAATGTTAATGAAGTTCCTGATCATGATTTATTTACTTATTCTTTTCCATGCCAAGATATTTCTTCTGTAGGAACACAAAAAGGTTTAGATAAAGATAGTGGAACTAGGAGCTCTTTATTATGGGAATGTAAAAAAATTATAGAAGCCAAAAAACCAAAATATTTATTGCTTGAGAACGTTAAAAATTTAACTACAGGAAAAAACAAAAAGAATTTTTTAGAATGGTTATCATATTTGGAAGAACAAGGATATTCTAATTATTGGAAAATATTTGATTCAAAAGATTATGGTATTCCACAACGAAGACCACGTGTTATTGTTGTTTCTAAATTAGGAAAATGTAAAACAAATTTAATAAAAGATAATATTATAAAACAAAAAAGCATAATGGATATAATTGATTTTGAGCAACAGGGATGGAAAAAATTTATGCCTAAAGCAGACGTAAAAGGACAAGTAAAAAATAATTCATATGCATTTTTAGATGATAGAGATTGGAAAATAAACGGGGTAATGATAAGTGATTTGTGTTCTACACAAAGAGCTGGTAGAACAGGATTAAAATTAATAAAGAATGAAAATGGAAATTTATATGAGAGAAAATTAAATGCATTAGAATGTTGCAGATTGATGGGATATTCAGATAAAGATTACTATAATATGAAAAAAGGTAATTTAACTGATGGTCAAATCATGAAAATATGTGGTAATTCCATAGTAGTCAATGTGTTAGAAAGTGTATTTATGAATATATTTGAGGAGGAAAATCTATGATAAACGGATTATCACTTTTTTCAAATGTAGGAATTGGCGAACTTTATTTAAAAAAATGTGGAATAAATATTGTAGTATCCAATGAATTGGAAAAAGATAGAGTTAAATTTTATCAAAATGTTTATCCTGAATGTGAAATGATTGCTGGTGATATTAATGAGCATTATGAAGAAGTTATTAAAAAAAAAAAAAAAAAAAAATGTCGTTTCTTAATGGCAACACCACCATGTCAGGGAATGAGTGTTGCTGGCAAACGTGATTACAGTGATGACAGGAATCAATTAATTATACCAGTCTTAAATGCAATAAAAGATATAGAACCTGATTTTGTATTAATTGAAAATGTACCTCAATTATTAAAACTGGTAATTAATTATAATGGTAGTACTGATACAGTTGAAAATATTATAAAAAAAGAATTTGGGAATATATATAATATAAATCAAAAAAAAATAATCAATGCACAGGAACACGGAGTGCCTCAAAATAGAAAAAGAGCTATAATTTTAATGAGTAAAAATACAAAGTGGGAATTTCCAGAAAAAGAAGAAAAATTAATAACAGTAAGAGAAACAATAGGAGATTTGCCATCAGTCGAAGCTATAGTAGATGGTAATGCTAATTATTTTATAGGTAATGAAGAAAAAATTAAGGAATGCAAGAAAATACATAAATGGCATATTCCAAAAGAACATGCATTAAGACATGTAGAAATTATGAAACATACTCCAACAGGACATTCTGCTTTTGAAAATGAAATTTATTATCCTAAGAAAACAGATGGTAGTCGTGTTAAAGGATATAATACTACATACAAAAGAATGGAGTGGGATAAACCAGCTCCAACAATCACTATGGCCAACGGAGTGATCTCATCTCAATGTAATGTTCATCCAGGTAGAAAAAATGCAGATGGAACTTATTCTGATGCCAGAGCTTTAACTGTATATGAGATTATGAAATTATTTACTATTCCAGATGATTGGAATATACCAGATTGGGCAAACGATAATTTTATAAGGAAAGTTATAGGTGAGGGTGTTCCACCATTATTGATACAGAAAATAGTAGAAAATATAGGAGGGGAATATAATGAATAAAGATGTATGGTTATTTCCTCAAAATTCATGCGATATGACACAGTTTTTTATTACATTAAATGTGTTTGCCAAATTGAATGGAATTAGTAGAAAAGAAAACGTTCAACAATTGTTAATGGAACAACACTCTAAAATGGGTGCATATAATCCGTACATCAAGAAAGACCATTATGATTTTTCATCTGCAAATCATAAAATTGATGAACCTAGGTTTTATGGGGCAATTTATGAAACAGCAAATAGAAAAATACATGTAAGTACTTATGGTGAATTGTTATTAAAGTACGAAAATGAATTTTTAAAAAGAAATAAAATTTTTATAGGTATGTTATTTAATATACAGTTCGATAATCCATATAAAAAAATGAAAGAATTTGATATTTATCCTATGAGATTAATCTTTCAATTACTAACAGATTATAGATTATCATATAAATTAACTAATATTGAAACATCTGCAATATTATATTATGTAAAAAGTATAAGAACTAAAGCAGATTATGATGATTTAGTAAATAAGATAATTGACTTTAGAAATAACAAAGTTGATAAAACGATGGAATATTTATTAACGGATGCTGCTCAATTTGTTAAAAATTATGTTAGTTGTAATTATGTGTTCAATATGTTATCAGAAATGGAAATAACAAGCCAAGAAAAAGATACAGAAAGATTTCAGATACATTCTCCATTAAGAAAATTACCAACAACAATTACTCCACGTGTATTAAAGTTAAACAGTAATTATATTGATTTTGTTAAAAAATATTTATTGGAAGTTCCTTTATATGAAGAAGTAAAAAAACCAACAGGATTAAGAAGTGACTGGATTCGTGATATTTATAATAGTGTTCCAGAAATTTTATTAGCTGAAGTTGGTGAAAAAGAAGATATATATACAGAATATCTTCAAATTCCAAAATTGTTAGTAGAAACTTCTATAGATCCAAATAAGTGGTCAAAATTTGAAGAATACATCACAAAAAGCTTTAATTTATTTGAAGATGTAAATGCTGAAACTATAGGTGGGCCAGGACAACCAGATTCATTATGTCATTATTTAAAAGACAATATTATGTTTTGTGCTGACGGTAAATCAACACATAAGAAATTATCAAGTATAAATGATGGTAGGTTAAAACAACATAGAAGTTTATATAATGCAAAATATACTATAATAGTTACTCCAGGATATGTTCCAAGTGCTGTTGAAGATATAAAAGGTACTGAAACCTGCATTATAACATCATACTGTTTTGCTGATTTGATAACAAAGTATATTTTTAAATTATATAAAAATCACGAGGAATGTAGTTATGAAATATTTAATAATTTAATATTAAATAATTTAGGCACAGATTTAAGTGAAAAAATTTATTCTATAATTGATGATAGATTAGGAATAGCAATAGACAATTTATAATAATATGAAATTCAGGTAAATCCTGGATTTTTTTTGTTAAATTATAGTATAATATTTAATCGTATAGGGGGATATAATATGAAAAAGTTTTTATTTGAATTAATAACATCGCCGGTTTCCTTATTTGAAAATCCTATTTATGATTATATAGTAATGGCAATCATAGGTTATATTGCATATAAAGTGGCCTTTGGAGCAGTTGGTGATTTAGGATTAAGAGGGGAAGTTGGCTCAATAGTACATTGGATAATAAGATTCTTTGTTTTAATGTTTATATGGTTAATTTGTTGCATAGTTATATGGTTGGTTAAATTTGTTGTTAATAACTGGATCATAATTACAATTAGTGTCGTATTACTATTGATAGTATATATTCTAAAGTTATATGCAAAGAATAATCCCAAGAGTATATTAAATAAAAAAATATTATAGAAACCGTTTTGAATGTAGATTTTTATATCAGGAACCATATAGGAACCGACACACTAACTTATAGGGGTAAAATAGGGTATAAACAGGTAATTCCGAACCAATCGTAATAAAGGTTTAAAAAGCTTGTTGAAATTACGAATAGTTCGTAATCATCCCCCTGAAGGAGCCGAAAGGCTCCATTTTTGTTTGTACTAAAAGTAGAAGAAAGAAAAATAAAGTTGTAACTTGATTTTTTTCAAATTATTTTCTGATTATGAAATTTATGCTACAATATAAATAACAAAATAATATAAGGAGAAATAATATATGTGTTTAACAGTTAATATATACTATACAGGTAAAAATGGTAGTGCTAAAG
>CALWOS010000306.1 GCA_944383185.1 uncultured Oscillospiraceae bacterium | reverse complement strand
AAGACAAGTTCGGTATTCGGCGCATAACACCGATGGAGTGTTTAGCCCTGCAAGGCTTTCCACCGAGCTTTACATTCCCTTCTACCATTCCTCTGCGCGAGCAGTATAAACAAGCGGGCAATACGGTGTGTGTTTCACGTAATATTATAAGAGAGAAAAAACAATGATAACTTGGAATGATTTTGAGCAAACAAGTAAGAATTTTACAACCGATTTTGAGGATTTGTCACGTTTATTTTTTAAAATTTGCTTTTTGGGAGATGCTTCAATATGTCTCGGGAAAAAAGTCAATAATGCAGGAATTGAAACAGACCCTGTGTCCATTAATGGTATTCGTATTGGCTTTCAAGCAAAATATTTTCACGACAGAATAGCATATAAAGATATAGCCGATTCATTCCAAAAGGCGATCAAATATTATGCAGGTAAAGTAGATCGTATTATTCTTTTTTGCAACAAAGATATTGATCAAACCGCAAAATCTTTTGTCAATGCTGTAGCTTTGCTCACAACAAATCAAATTCAAATTGAATTATATTGTAATCAAAGCATATTGGATCCTATTATTGCTGATGAAAAATATGCCAAAATTAAAACTCTGTTTTTCAACAAACACTCACTAACGCTTGGTTGGTTCAAAGATAGACTTGCGCACTCATTAAGTGATTTGGAGCCAAGGTATAAAACGGGGTTTCATGTGAACAATGATGAGTTGCAACAGTTTTTTGGAGTAGTGTATCAAGATGAGAGCATAATCTATTATCTTCGACGCATAATCGAAGGCGCAAAACATGAACTTGCGCAAATAAAGGGGTATAATGACATTGTCCAATCCGTTACTGAAATTATTGGCCATTTTACCGTACCAGATAGAACTCAATATGCATCAATATTTGGTTGGCATAACTCGTTAAATTCAATAAAAACCAAAATAATCAAATTAGAAGATGAATTAAACAAACAATATGAATCCTCTTTTGGAGAGGATAGCACTGTTACTGAAAATGAACGCAAACAGTTGAGTTTATCTTTAACAAACTGTAGACGCTTACATGATGTTGTTGAACGATTTAATTTTGCACAGGATGCTTTCTTGAAGAATCTGAATTCAAATATATATATCGTTGAGGGGGATGCAGGTTCTGGTAAATCTCATTTTCTAGGTTATGAAGCAGATATTCACGGAACGTCTGAAGAATATAGAACTGTGCTGCTTTTAGGACAACAATTTATCTTTGATAATAAGCCGCAAGATCAAATCAAAAGTATTTTGGGGTTGCAATGTTCTTTTGAGGATTTTATATTGGCTTGTGAGGCTAAGGGTGAAATTGATGGTGGAATCACTGTTATTATGATTGATGCTATCAATGAATGTTCTCGTTATGATATATGGAAGCAATATTTAAATGAGCTGATAAGGGATATAACAAAATTAAAATATGTCCGCTTAGTATTAGCAATTCGAACAACATATAAGGAATATATTTTTCCCGATCAATTTGTTGACAGTATTAAAAAAGGCATTGTTCCTACGATATCTATATGTGGATTTAGGAATAATTTACTTGATGCTATTCCTATATTTTTTAATTATTATAATATTCCGCTAACCACATCGGCATATTTTGAAATGGAATTTGAAAACCCTCTATTTCTAAAAATATATTGCGAGAGTTATACAAATGGTGTAGTAATTGGGAGCCGTGGTATTTTTTCTCTATATAATGATTTTTTAAAAAAAGAAGAACAAAAAGTACGCAATCAATTTAATATTACTACAAGTATTTCATACGCTAATGAGATTATAAAGGTTATCGGGAAATATCTGTATGAAAATAGAACTTTGTATATTCCATTAACGAAACTTTATGCTAATTGTGGAAATATTCCAAAGTGTGACTTGTTTGTTGATGCATTTTTAAGAGCCAAGGTTTTAATTCAATATAAGTATGATGATGACGATCGTGTATTTATTAATTACGAGCGATTTACGGATTATATAGTTGCTAAACACATCTTAGATAGTACACCTTCGTTTGCTCAATTATGCAATAAAATCAAAAGAGAAATGTTAATAGTTGATTCATATGGGAATCTACCACATTATATGGAAGGTAGATTCGCTGCATTATCGTTATTAGCTAGGGAGAAATATAATAAAGAGATAATTAGGTGTTTGGATTCAATTTCTAGCACAGATTCATTTGGGCGCTATTTACTTAGCGGAATTGTAACAGAATATCTTGATACATATAAATATAGAGCCGATAAAGATATTGATGCTGAAGACTTTAAAAAGGAAATTATCCATTACCTTCAATCCAAGCAAACAGAAGATAAATTCCTAGATACTTTGATTGGTCTTTCTGGCAGAAATTGTTCACTAAATGCTAATGCACTTACCTCTCTTTTGTTCCCTATGAGGTTAAACTATAGAGACTATTTTTGGACACTTTATATCAATCAGGAGTACTCACAAGGAAGCAGAATATATAATATAGTCCAATATTTTCTTAATTGCGACATAAAGATAATAACACATCAAGACAGAATATTATACGGTCAACTTTTGACATGGTTTTTATCGTCGTCTAATCGAAAACTGCGTGATTGCAGTTCTCGAGCTTTGGTACATCTGCTGTGCGACGATATAGCAACCTGGATAGAAATATTAAAGATATTTGAAAATATTAATGATCCGTATATAATTTCCAGATTGTATGGATGTATATATGGAGCTTTATTATTAACATCCGAAGATAAACTAGATCTTAACGAGCTATCAAAACTGTGTTGTTATATCAAGAAAATTATTTTTGAAAAAGAAATTGTATACCCTGACATTTTATTGCGTGATTATGCCTTAAATATCCTTGAATATTGTGTCACAAAAAAATATGTGACAAATTTAGTCATTCAGAATTATCGTCCTCCTTACAAAAGCTATTTGATTCCCGATATTAAATGTGAAGAATTGGAAGTTATTTACCCCAAATCATCTCCAGATAAATGGCTTGGGACAACAGCCATCATGGCATCCATGGCCCCAAACTATAACTTGGATGGTTTTGCTAGTGTATATATGTATGGTGATTTTGGACGATATATTTTCCAATCGTCGTTAAGTAATTTCAAGGATGTCGATATAATAAAAACTTTCTATTATGCTTATTATTATATCGTAAAGCATCTTGGATATGACAATAAGCTTTTTTCAGAATTTGATAAATTTGTTGGATATGGAAGAGTGCGCAACGATGCTTTTATAGAACGCATTGGGAAAAAATATGAATGGATAGCAATGTATCATATTTTAGCCCTAATCTCGGATCAATATTCGTTAAAAAATTATGATGACTCGATTTCGCCGTATAAAGGGCCTTGGGAGCCATACTTGCGTGATTTTGATCCTACTCTTACACTTATGTCTAGCGAGCGGATGTATAATATTCCATCTATTTCTTTGACACGACCCGTTTATAATAATTGGAATTTGAAAGATGAACATTGGGCACATTTAGAGGATGCTTGGAACTTTATTGACAATATTACAATTATTGATGAGAACGGTGAGAGATGGCATGCATTAGACTTTTATGTGTCTGACGAATTAGGCAAAGATTTTAACAAGCCAAGACAAACTGTTTGGTTAATGGGGACAGCTTGTTTGATAAAGAAAATAGAGCGAGATGCTTTTATCGATAAAATTCAAAGCAAAAGTTTATATGGTAGATGGCTTAATGCGGCTGAGGTGGATAGTAGCTATTCTGTTTTTTTAAGAGAACATGCATGGGCAACGTCTTACCAAGAAGAATATCAGAATTTATTTTTCCGAGAAGTTGACATCCAAACAGGAGAGCGCGTTGTAAAAAAAAGAATGCCAAGAGTAACTTTTAATTTGAACGGAGACGGGACGAATGGTAATTCATATATTACGATAAATGATTATGGTGATGAGAGTGAAATCGAAGAATCTGTTACGGAAGTGATTGGTCGCATTATGCCATGCAGTCGGGAATATTTATGGGAGCAAGAATATGATTGTTCAAAGAAAGAAGCGGTACACATTCGAATGCCTCATAAATTTTTGATAGACACATTAAAATTAAAACAAGTTAAAGATGGGTTATGGCATAATGACAAGGAGTTAGTATGTGCTGATTTTAGCTTGCATATTGGAAGCAATGTTAAAGGACTTTATATTCGTGAAAAATATTTATATGATCTTTTAGCTGATGATCTCTCTATAATTTGGATTTGCATAGGTGAAAAGCAACACCTTTTAGGAGATCCAGCCACGGGACAACAAATTTGGAGCGAATTAAGTTCTTTAGTACATATAAACGATAATGGTGAATTAAAAGAAATCCGCAAAATAGAGCAAAAATCGTATAAACGATAATATCATTGCTGTAAAATCAGCGGATATATTATGCACACTCAAAGTTAGGAGAAAAAGTGAAAGTTAATGAAAGCAGTCATCTACGCTCGGTATTCGAGTGACAATCAAAGAGAGGAGAGCATCGAGGGACAGATCCGCGAATGCATGGAATTTGCCGAAAGGAACGGCATTACCGTGTTCGGTACATACATTGACCGCGCGCT
>CALWOS010000305.1 GCA_944383185.1 uncultured Oscillospiraceae bacterium | reverse complement strand
GGAAATCAATAGGGTCACGGCTGCTTTGGACGGCGTGTATTCTGCAGCAGTTATCAATGATATATTGGAACGGGAAAAACGGAAAGGGCAGCGAACGATAACCGATGCTGTGCTGCTACGGAAAATCATTATGTTTTTGGCTGACAACATTGGCAACAACACCTCCGCTACCTCGATTGGGAACACGCTGGTCAACGAGGGGCTGCTGGAGGATGGAAAGCGAAAAACGAAGCCAGCAGTGCAGACGATACAGGCGTATATCAAGGCCCTGACAGAAGCCTATTTCTTTTATGAAATCAAGCGTTTCGATATTAAAGGGACAGAGTATCTGCGCACGTTGGGTAAATATTATATTGTAGATATTGGCCTTCGGAACTATCTGCTGGGATTCCGCGAGGGAGACAGCGGGCATATTTTGGAGAATATTATTTTCTTTGAACTGATGCGCCGGGGCTATGATGTGGCCATCGGAAAAATAGACAATCAGGAAGTGGATTTTATTGCCACAAAAACAGATGAGAAAAAATATATCCAGGTTACGGAGACCATGAATGCTCCCGAAACAAGAGAACGGGAACTTGCACCCTTGCGCAAGATACGGGATAGTTACGAAAAAACAGTCATTGCTCTGGAGAGTGATCTGCCCCAGACGCAAGACGGGATCAAAATCATCCGGGCGCTGGATTTCCTTTTGGGGGATTAAAAAACTTCATATCTGAAATGGACAGCCGATTGGTTTTCTCAGAGAGAATCCATCGGCTGTTTTATATTCGGTGTGTAAGATGCGTAATCGCATCTTTGAGCAAATCGTGCAGTTCATTTGGAGGCCAAAAAATGGCTTCTGACGCAGTCCGTCCAGGTCCGCGCTGTTCTCCCACATGGCATGTGGAACAGCAAGTGGGTTTTATGCGGTTCCCACCGCTCAAAACTGTAAATCCATTATATGGGGAGGTGAAATAAGATGAATATCGGAGGCGGTGAGGCAGCGGACCAGATGGTCCGTATGATGCTTTCCGGCGGAGAGGTGGCTGTCCGCCTGGGCGGCTCAGCGGCCAAAAACCTGCTGGCCATGTCATTGGCATTGGCCAAAAGTCACAAGAAAATCAGCGGAAAAGTGCGGATGAGAAAAATGCTGCGGGAAACGAGAGATTTGCGTGTATTCCCCATGACACCGGAAGAATATGGGGTATTCAAAAACCAAGCGCGTGGAAAGGGCCTGCTCTATGCGGCAATCAAGGACACAAAGACCTCATCTGCACCAGGCGGCATGATCGACGTGATTTTGCCATCGACAGAAGTGGATCGGGCCAATCTGGTTTTCCAGCAGATGATGTACCAGCAACCATCCCCGTCCCAGCAGGAACGGCCTGACCTGGAGAAACCACCCGAGAAAAAACCGGAAGCGCCAAAAAAAGATTCCCGGTCGGGACGCGCCTCGCGCGATACCGGCACCAGCTCTCCTACGCGCGCCGGGAGCGCGGCGAGGATGACGAATGAGGATCGGCCCTCCGTTGAGGGCCTCCTGCAAGGCTATCGCGCTCGGTTAGAGGAGCAGCGTCAGCGCGCCCCGGCCATGCAAAAAGCCAAGCTCAAAGGCCATGGCAAAGCCAAATAGCAGTTTGCTCTATTCGCAGCCACACAGGCGCGCCGGCAACGGCGCGCCTGTGCGTTTCTCATCACAGGAGGTGATCCCGCTTTGAAACGACCAAAAGGTGCTGGCGGCCTTGCTGTATACCTGATCCTTTACATCCCCGTAGTCTGGTCCGCGCTCCTGATCGCCCAGTCCCTCGGACACGGCCTGCCGGAGCTACTGACGAACCTGACTGCAGCCCTGCGGTCCCCATTGAAGATCCACTGGACGGAGCACAGCCTGATTTCCATCCTTGCCTGTACCGGCATCTACATCATGGGGATCTGTCTCTGCCGCACCTCACAAGGCCGCACCCGGGACGGTGAGGAACATGGCTCCGCACATTGGGCATCCCCAAAACAGGTCAACGCCATGTTTTGCCAAAAGCAGAACAAGCCCCTGACAAAAAACGTTCGGCTGGGGCTGGACACCCATAAGCACCGCCGTTCTCTCAATGTGCTGGTCATTGGCGGCAGCGGCGCGGCCAAGACCCGCAGTTATGTCCTGCCCAACATTCTGGAAGCTAACACCAATTATGTGATCACAGATCCTAAAATGGAAGTGCTCACCGCCACTGGCGGCTACCTCAAGAGCCAGGGCTACGATGTACGGGTGCTGAACCTCGTCAACCTGGAGCAGTCAGACGGATACAACCCCTTCCGCTACATCCGGGATGAGAAGGACGCCCTGCGGCTGGTCAACAATCTAATCCAAGCCACCACACCCAAGAACAGCCATGAGTCGGATCCGTTCTGGTCCAAAGCGGAAACGGCGCTGCTGCAGGCCGTCATCCTCATGCTGTTTCAGGAGGCGCCAGAGCCTGAGCAGAATTTCTCCATGGTCATGCGGGTGCTGGAGTACAAAGACGCCATCTGCCCGGACAGCATGGAGTTCAAGAAGGACCACTTCGTCATGGGCAATAAGTTCGGGCGGGTCCTGTTCCTGAAGGAGTACGCCTCTTACATCAAGGACTCCATGATCAACGAACTGACAGAGTTGAACCGGACACTCATGCTGTCCATCGACGTGATTCCTGTACCCACAGACGAGGCCGTGCGCGAGATGCAAAACCGCCTCCTGGGTGTGGAAACCAATGTGACCAACTGGCAGCGCCGGCAGAACAGCAACAACAACTTCTCCGCAGTGGTTCCCTATGATCTGGAACAGCAGCGCAAGGAAACCCGTGAGATGCTGGACGATCTCACCACCCGCGATCAGCGTATGATGTTTGCCGTAGTGACCCTTGTGCATCTCGCAGACAGCAAACAGGAACTGGACAGTGACACGGAACCCTTACAAGCCATTGCCCGCAAGCACCTGTGCCAACTCTCCACGCTGAACTGGCAGCAGGCGGACGGCCTGGTAACTGCCCTTCCTCTGGGACTGCGCCGCATCGACGCTCTGCGCACCCTGACCACCGAAGCATTGGCCGTTCTTATGCCTTTCAAGGCCCAGGAGATCCGTCACCGGGGCGGCGTATACTACGGGCAGAATGTGATCAGCAAAAATCTCATCCTTGCCAACCGCTGGGAACTGCTCAATGCCAACGGCTTTGTGCTGGGCGTATCCGGCTCCGGCAAATCCTTCACGGCCAAACGGGAGATGGTGGGGCTTGCGTTGGCCGCGGAAAACGGCGAGGGCGGCACGCCGGATGATATTATTGTCATTGACCCCGAATCCGAGTACCGGCCGCTCATCGAGGGGCTGGGCGGCGAAGTCATTGAGGTGTCCGCCACCTCGCCCAACCACATCAATGCCATGGACATGGAGCAGGGCTACGGCGACGGAGAAAACCCCGTGGTGCTCAAGTCTGAGTTCCTGCTGTCCCTCTGTGAGCAGCTCATGGGCTCAGGCAAGTTGTCTGCCAAAGAAAAATCTATCATCGACCGCTGTGCCGCTCAGTGCTACCGGGAGTATATTCGAGGTGGATACAGGGGAACTGCGCCAACGCTGCAGGACTTTCATGCCGAACTGCTCCGCCAGCCGGAGCCGGAGGCGCGGGATGTGGCGTTGGCCATCGAACTGTTCACCGAGGGCAGCCTGAATACATTTGCCAAACCCACCAATGTGAACACCAGTTCCCGCATCCTCTGTTATGACATCCGGGATCTTGGCCGGCAGCTCCTGCCGGTTGGTATGTTGGTGGTGCTGGACAGCATCTTCAACCGCATCATCCGCAACCGGCAGCAGGGGCGGAATACCTGGATCTACATCGACGAGATCTATTTGCTGTTCCAGCATGA
>CALWOS010000304.1 GCA_944383185.1 uncultured Oscillospiraceae bacterium | reverse complement strand
AACAAAAGCCACTCCCTTCTTTCGAGCAACTCATTACTCGAGATATTTTTGACCTTTCCGACGAAAGAAAAACGGAAATCGCCGCAGAAAAAAGAGAACTTATAAACACCGCCAATCTATCCCCTATGAAAACGGGCTGCAAAGAGCTCGACGAGGCAATCGAAAGAATTTTCTCCGAGATTTTTACCGAAGAAATGACTATCGCCGATAAAGTAGCGGCTTGTTATGGGTATCTTGTAGAATTCGCCGACTATGCCCCGGGAACCCCGTCGCTTCCTCCGAACACGGAAAGTTATATTTCCGACTATGACCTGAGCGTTGTTATGTCGGCGTATCAGCTCGCGACGACGGGAATCGGGGTTTGCGACGATTACGCCGCCCTTTTTATGGTCATGACCAGAGCGTTGGGACTCGAATCATACAGCGTCGGAGGCGTTCCGTATACTCTTGGGACCAAAGATACAAATCACGCGTGGACGCAAATAAAGCTCGGAGAGGAATATTATAACTTCGACCCGACATTTGCGGATCTTGACGCAAGAGACTTTTTCTTTATCTCGGAAGACAACAGTCTTTTCGCCGCTCACAGTCGCGAATATACGGCGGAAGAATTCGGCGGCTTTAAAACTTATCATTTCCTGAGTTGCGACATCTCTGTCACGGGAGAGACAACGGAAACGGCGAGCTGGGGAAAAGAGGAGAGAAAAGCGTATATTCCGTTAAGTTCGGACTTGTGTCCCGAAAAAGGACAGGTACAAATATCCGTAAGACCAGAGGGCGGAACGGGCGTTTATCGTTTAATTATAACAGAAGATTATATTTATGAAGACACGGTTATCGACGAAATAATAACGGGAGAAAAAACATATGCCCTCAACGTAGGGAAAGCGGAGGATATTTTTATCTTTATCGAAGTCCCGGAAAGAGCGGACACCGCGGGATATCAGGCGAGATTTTCTTTCACGACGGCTAAATAGACGAAATAGCGAAAAGGAAACTATTGAAATAAAACCTATATCTCCGCAGAACTAACCGCGTACGTAATAAATCGATTATAAAATTAAATACTTAAAGACAAGGAACTTGACAAAACACGAAGAGACCGAAGAGGTCAAGCGTTCTCGGTTTATCTTAAAAAAGCTTGAAATGAAGGAGAAGAGAAATGGAAAACAGATTTTCACGAACGGAACTTATTTTAGGAAAAGAGGCGTTAAAAACCCTTGCGAAAAGTCATGTCGCCGTTTTCGGAATAGGTGGTGTCGGGGGAAGTCTCGCCATTGCTCTTGCCCGAGGAGGAGTCGGAGAAATAACCTTAATAGACGGCGACGCCGTATCCCGCTCGAACATAAACCGCCAGGCTTTCGCGTTTGAGAGCACTGTCGGAAAAAAGAAAGTCGACGTCGCGAAAAAGATTCTCGAAGACATAAATCCCGAAATAAAAACACATCCGACAGACCTTTATTTCAGCGAAAAAACCGAGACGAAAATAGATTTTTCAACATTTGATTATGTCGCGGACGCGATAGACAACGTAGCCTCAAAACTTCGTCTTATTGAAATATGCGTCGAAAAAAACATACCGATAATCTCCTCAATGGGAACGGGAAACAAAATTTATCCGGAAAACTTCCAAATCTCCGATATTTATAAGACTTCTGTCTGTCCTCTCGCAAAAGTCATAAGAAAAGAACTGAGGAAAAGAGAGATTCCATCGCTGAAAGTCCTCTGGTCAAACGAGGAGCCTATTATCCCGAAAGAGAGCGGGGAAGAAAACGCGGAAGAGAAAAAACGAATACCCGGAAGTGTTTCCTTTTGTCCTCCCGCGGCGGGACTTCTGATGGCGGGGGAAATAATACGGGATCTCATATCGAGAAAAACGATAACGCCTTTCGCGAAAAACGATAACGAGACTTTCGTATAAATTAAATAAATTAAGCAAAACAAAGCATGCGAAATTAAACCGAGAGACAAACATCCAAACATCAAATAACAAATAACAGATATAATAATAAATATTATTTAGATATAATTTAGATATAATAAAAACAAATACAATAAAGTTAAAAATAAAATTAACAAAAAAATATTTTGAAAATTCTTCCGATTCTTCCGACTACTAAGTCGAAAAAAACTTATTATTCGCAAACTATTTCCAAAAAATCCAATTAAGAAATCTAAATTTACCTTAAAAAATAAAAAAACAGTTAAAAAGGTATTGACAAATACAAATTTATATGATATTATTGTATTAGTACAGTAGTATGCTTAAAAATTATTACTTATCTTGGCATTGTTCTTATCGTTAATATTTTAAGCGATAAAATAAATATTAATAAATATTAAGAAATATAAAGGAAAATAAAAACAAACGATAGAAATAAATGATAGAAACGGAGAAAAATCAAAAAAATAAACAATAGCAAAAATAGCAAAAACAAAAATGATTATTTCGAAAACTAACGTTTTTTTCTTTGAGAAAATCGGAAAATAAAAAAATAATCACAAAAACGATTATTTCAAAGCCAACATTTTTCTCTGTCTTTTTTTGAGACAATCAAAAACCAATAAACAATCACAAAAACAAAAGCGATTATCTCAAGACTAACGTTTTTCTCGGTTATTGCTTTGAAAAAATCGAAAACCAATTAAACAATTCGCATTCATTGTATACAAATATCAGATTCCTTTTATTTATAAAAAATAATACTTCTGTTTCTGTCTCATAAAAAAAATTATTTATATTCGTTTTTATATTATTTTATTTTCAAATTTATATTTATTTTTAATATTTTT
>CALWOS010000303.1 GCA_944383185.1 uncultured Oscillospiraceae bacterium | reverse complement strand
CCAAACCCTTCCACGACGGCTATTTCTACCTCACATACCTGGAATCGGAGGGGCTGGATCCCGACACGGTGACAGCGTATTTCTACAGCGCAGATCTCCCCACGGTCTACGCGGCAGGAAACCGGCTTGCCTCTCCGGCCCTTCCGGACGGCGCTGGGGGCTGGCTCCTTCCCCTCCGGGGGATTGTGGAAACGTATGGCGGCAGCATCACCCTGACGGACACGGGCATGACCATCCGGTTTGGGGATCAGGAGTACACCCTCGGATATCCCTCGAACGGGGAGGCGTCTCTCTCCTGGCAGGATGATACCGGCACGGAACACAACCGCACCGTGCTCCGCGCGCAGGAGTGGTTCCAGACCATGCTCAGCGAGGAAGTCTATTCGGAGCTCTTCGGCCTCACCGTGACCGTCTCTCCAGATGGCGGAGCGGTCACCGTGGAACAATGAAACCCGCGCCGGTCCACACGCAAAAACCGCCGGGAAGGCAACTGCCTTCCCGGCGGTTTTCTTTCTGGACGCCAGTCTCAGGCCGCCGGGGCCAGGGCGATCCCCCGAAGCTGGGCGCAGAGCTGCCGGTACAGGAGCTCGTAGCCTTTCGGGGAAGGATGGATGCCGTCCTGGGACATGAGGGCCGGGTAATCCCGGGTGGTGAGAAAGCCGGACCGAATCTCCACCAGGGGCAGGTCCAGCTCCCCGGCCAGGCACGTCACCGCCAGGGAGTAGGCCTCCTGGACCCGGGAGATGACCGCTGTTTCCCCCAGCCAGGAGAGGATACGCTCCGGGGAGCGCTCTCCCCGGTGGGAGAGCGTCTCAAAGTACCGTTCTCCATGTACCGGCGGCAGATCCATGAGCATGGGCTGCACGCCCGCAGACCGGAGCAGCTGCACCATGCGCTTCATGTTCTCCCGGAAGCCGGCAATGCTCTCCTTGGCCGCATATTCCCCCGTGGGATCCCGGGAAATGGCGTCCCAGTCATAGTCGCTGTCGTTCCCGCCGTATCCCAGGAGTGCATGGGTACACGAGAGTCCCCGGCTCAGGTCCCGCTCCAGCAACTGCAGTCCCCGGGCGGAGGTATATCCAAAATGCGCCCGGTTTTCGATGGCAATACCGAACTCCTCCCGGGCCCGCTGCTCATACTGCCCCGCCAGGGAGCGGTAGCGCCCCGTGACATCGGGGTAGACCATCTTCAAAATGGAATCGCCGTATATGTGCAGCTTCATGACAAGCACCTCGCAATATCGTATTATCTAGTTTTAATTACTAGATAATATTATATTATATCTAATATCTCGGAATGTCAATACTATTTTCTCATTCTTCCCAATGATTTCATATTCTATTCATAACCGGAAAAAGCCCCCGGCGCGAGAGAAATCGCGCCGGGGGCTTGGGGGGGGTGCCTGTTCTCGTTTTAAAGGGAGCAGAGCTTCAGGAGTTCCTCCCAGTTCCGGTCCACTTCCTTCTGGGCCTCCTCGATCATCCACTCGTTGCCGGGTTTGAACATGTGGGCGAAGCGGCCCTGCATCTTCAGGTAGTCGGCCACGGGGAGCTTCTTTTTGGGCTCATAGCTCAGGTGGTACTTGCCCTCGATCACCTCGTAGAGGGGCCAGACACAGCTCTCCACCGCGGCCTTGGTGACCTCCATGAGCTTCTCGCTGGGATAGCGCCAGCCTCGGGGGCAGGGCGCCATCACGTTCAGGAAGGCTGCGCCGGGGGTATAGATGGCCTTGTGGGCCTTCTCGGAGATATCCTTGAAGTTGCCGATGAAGGTGGTCTGGGCGGCATAGGGGATACCGTGGGCCACCATGATCTTGGTGAGGTTCTTCTTCTGCTGGGGCTTGCCGGGGACCACCTTGCCCACGGGGGTGGTGGTGGTGTCGGCAAAGTGGGGCGTGGAGGAGGAGCGCTGGATGCCGGTGTTCATGTACGCCTCGTTGTCGTAGCAGACATACACCATATCGTGGCCCCGCTCCATGGCTCCGGACAGGGACTGGAAGCCGATGTCGTAGGTCCCGCCGTCGCCGCCGAAGGCAATGAATTTCCAGGTCTCGTCGATCTTGCCCCGCTTCTTCATGGCCCGGTAGGCCGTCTCCACGCCGGAGATGGTGGCGGCGGCGTTTTCAAAGGCGTTGTGGATAAAGCTGTCCTTCCAGGCAGTATAGGGATACATGAAGGTGGAGACCTCCAGGCAGCTGGTGGCGGAACACACCACAGCCTTGTCCTCCGGCTCCAGGGCCCGGAGCACGGCCCGCACCGCGATGGGGGAGCCGCAGCCGGCGCACATCCGGTGGCCGCCGGAGAGCCGCTCTTCCCGCATGACGTTTTCTTTCAGATTGTAGCTCATGTTCTGCACTCCTCCTTATTCCCGGACTTCCAGGTAGCGGTAGGTCTCGCCGGTCTCGCCGGTGGCGGCGATCTCTTCCAGCCAGGAAAACACCGTGGCGATGCTCTCCACCCGCACGTCCCGGCCGCCCAGGCCGTAGATGCAGCTGATGCCCTTGGGGGCAGAGATGCCGGCGGCATAGAGGCTGGCGGTCACTTCCGCATACATGGGGCCGCAGTGGGCGTTGAAGCTGTCGTCCTTGTCCATGACGGCAAAGGCCTTCACATTCTTCAGGGCCGCGGCGATATCCTCGCTGGGGAAGGGACGGAAAGAGCGGACCTTGATGAGGCCCACCTTCTTTCCCTGAGCCCGAAGCTGCTTCACCGTCTCCTTGGCGGTGCCGGCGGAGGAACCGATGATGACGATGGCCTCCTCGGCGTCGTCCATCATGTACTTTTCGATAAGGCCGTAGCTCCGGCCCGTCATCTCGCCGAACTCGG
>CALWOS010000302.1 GCA_944383185.1 uncultured Oscillospiraceae bacterium | reverse complement strand
TGTTCCAGATCAGTCTGACGAATTTGCTGTTGATTTTCTATATATTGCTGGTCGGCCTGTCTTTCCTGGCGCCGGACGAGTTTACCGCGGTGGCCTTCGACGCCGGCGGCGTCACCACCGGGCCCATGACGGTACCCTTTATCATGGCCCTTGGCGTCGGCTTTTCATCGGTGCGCAGCGACAGGAAGGGAACCGATGACAGTTTTGGCTTCATCGCCCTTTGCAGCATCGGGCCGATCATGATGGTGCTCTTGTTGGGGATTTTTTACCACCCCACGGATGCGGCGTACAACGTGGCGGAAATCCCAGAGATCGTTACGACCCGCGATGTTGCCCTGACGTTCCTTTCCGCGCTCCCCCAATACGCAAAGGAGGTGTCCACCAGCATCCTGCCCGTAGCGTGCGTGCTGCTGGTGTTCCAGCTTTTTACAAAGTCTTACCGCAAGCGGCAGCTCCTGCGGATGGTGATCGGGCTGGTTTACACCATTCTGGGGCTGATCCTGTTCCTGACCGGCGTCAACGTCGGCTTTGCTCCCATTGGCAGCCTGTTGGGAAGCAGCTTGGCCAGCGGCATGCTCCGATGGCTTTTGATTCCCATCGGCATTGTGATCGGCTATTACATCGTAAAAGCGGAGCCCGCCGTTCAGGTGCTGAACGAACAGGTGGAAGATATCACCGGCGGCATGGTGTCCCACCGCATGATGAACCTGGCGCTCTCCATCGGCGTGGCGTGCGCCGTGGCGCTGGCGATGCTGCGGGTGCTGACGGGCCTGAATATCTATTGGATCATTCTCCCGGGCTACTGCATCGCCCTGGTTTTGAGCCGGCTGGTGCCGCCTGTTTTCGTCGGCATCGCGTTTGACTCCGGCGGCGTCGCGAGCGGCCCCATGACTTCCACGTTTCTCCTGCCGCTGGCCATAGGGGCCTGCTCTGCGGCGGGCGGCAACGTCGTGACCGACGCATTTGGGATCGTGGCTCTGGTCGCGCTCGCCCCCCTGATCGCCATTCAAATCATGGGCCTGATCTACGTGCATAAATCCAAACAGAACGTCGCGTCTGCAGAAGTTTCGGACGCTGTTGTTGATTTTGAGGAGTGATGATGATGTTGACCATGCCAGAGGGCCGGCAGTTCTACCCTCGTATATTTCTCTTTATTACGCGGGATGATGACGAGCGGAAATTGGAAAAAATGTTTCATGAGCTGGATGTCCCCATCATCTACCAGTGCCGGGGACAGGGAACCGCGACATCGGAGATGCTGGATCTCTTCGGATTGACCGGCACCACCCGCATTATCACTGCCGGAGTTTTGCCCAAGTTTTATATCAAAAAGCTGTTCGCCTATGCCGAGGAGCACCTCCCCCTGCATCAGCGCGGCGGTGGTATCGCGCTTACGATCCCGGTCACCGGGATGCAAAGCTCCGTATTTCAGGTATTGAACGAGGAAACAAAGGAAACTTTGTCCAAGCAGTTTGCAGAAAGGATGGCGCTGGATATGGCGGAAATGCAGGCGAAAGACGGGTTCAGCATGATCTGGGTCTCGGTGGAAAACGGGTATAGCGACGACGTGGTGGACGCGGCAAAATCCGCTGGCGCCAGCGGCGGGACCATCCTTCGCGGCCGCCGCAGGAATTCCGAGCGCGTCAGCCAGAAGCTGGGCATCTCCATGCAGGATGGCCAGGAGTTTGTGATGATCCTTGTCCCGAAGGAGAAGAAGGACCCCGTCATGGCCGCGATCAGCGAGACCTGCGGGCTGAAAACGCCCGCCCAGGGGCTGGTTGTCTCCCTGCCGGTAGACGAGGTGCTGGGGATTGTAAAATAAGCCGCGCCCGGTATCCGGGAGCGCACCTTCGATGGAGGCGGCACAGTCTTGAAATGAGAAAGCGCGTGGGCCGAGAGCCGGCCCCACGCGCTTTCACTTTGGTGATTCGGTCATTCTTCCCAGGTAAATCTTAAATACCGGCTGGGCAGTATCTGTCCGCCCTGGTCAAAACAGATGACCGCGTTTGGATTTTCCGGGGTGACCGTCAGTGTCTCCAGCTCTGTGCCATCGGCGCCAAAGCAGATGATCTCCACAGAATCAACAGATGATTCCAGCGCAAATGTCTGGTAGTCCGCAACTTCCTCCGGGATATAGTCTGTTTTGGAAATGGCCGCGTGGTTCTCATCGTAGTACACCATGGAGAACGTAGCCGCCGGCTGCCACAGCGCAAACGTCACCTCACAAGGGTAGTCCATCCCGGTCATGGAGCTCTGGTCGGCAATCACCATCCGGTCAAAATAACCTGTTGTGTCAAAATAGACGCCCGTCTCGTCATGGTACAGATAATACGCGGTAACCGTGTTTTCCGAACCTTCCCGGGGCAAATACGCAATTGTCCCCGCCGCGCCGACGGTGCCGTCGTCCAGGTTGGCCCCAAAGGACATGCTGGTAAAGTTCTGGTCGCCGGCATACGCGACATCCGCGCTGGCAGAGAAGTAGTACACACAGGCCGCGTCCAAATCGAACGTATAGCTGTGATCCGCAAAATCCGCATAGACTTTTGTGTTTTCCGGCAGTTCCTGTCCGCCGTTTACAAAAATGGCGCCGACCGCCGCTTCATAATTGGGCGTAAAGCTCTCTGCGGCATTGCAGGCCGTCAGGCACAGCAGCAGCGTCAGGATTGCGAGCAAGCGCAAAAACCGTTTCATTTCTTACACCTCAATCCGGTCTCATGTTGGACGGCTTTATTATACTACGCCGCAACCGGTTTGGGAATAGCGGCCCTGGAAAATATGTCCGCGCAGTATAAGTGAGGCGCCGTGTTTGCGCCTTACTCACCGGCAAAGGCGATGTCGACGTCTCCGTTGTTGTTGGTAACGGTCAGAGTTTTGCTTCCCCCGCTCTTTTCCTCCGGCAAGTTGCTCTCTCCCTTTTTGATTGTGCAGGAAACCGCATACTCGTCGTAACTCCCGGCAATCGTTCCGGCAATATCGCCGTTTTTGTTTTCCAATGTGATTGCGTTTGCGGCGGCCAAGCGCGTAAAGGAAATGTCCCCCTCGTTGGTAGACAGCACCAGTTGATCTGTCACAGTCAGTTCCGGCAGAGATATGTCCTCTTTTGTGGTGCAGAGGATCAGCGTGGAGAGGGCGGCGTCGGGGATTTGGACCGTAATTTGATCCGCGCCGGCAGATTGGCTTCTGCCAATGTAATCTGTCCATGTCTTATCGCTCTGGGAAACCATCGTCAGAATACCGCTCTCGGAAACCGAAATATCGTAAAACTCCTTTTCACTCTCCGCATAGTCGATATGGAATTGCCCGTCGCTGGAGGGAACCACCACAATCTCCCGGTCGGCTGCCTGGATATTGAGCCCAGTGACCGTAACACCTTCCGGCGTATACGTCTTTGTTTCAAAAGAATCCTCCGCGCCCGAGCAGGCGGAGAGGGTCCCGGTCAGCAGGAGAAACGCCAAAGCCAGAGATAACTTTTTCTTCATGTCAATACCTTCCTTACATCACATCGTTTTCCGTTTCAATACAGCCAAACCCGCAGCGGACAAAAGTAAGCCCAGCGGCAGGTAGGCTCCGGTTTCGTATTCTGCATTTGCCGCTGAGGCAGCCCGCAGTTGCTTCGGCCGGCAAATTCAGGTCCTCCCGGCTATCATTGAAAACGGATACTTGCGCCCATGCGGCCCCAGTGTTACAATACTATAATCTTTTGTGTTACACAAAAGTCAAGAGGGGAAATGGATATGGAGAAAAAATATTTTGCAATCGGGGATGCGGCGGAACAAGCGCACATGACCCGTGAAACCCTTCGCCACTATGACCGCATCGGACTGGTCAGGCCCAGCAAGGTGGATGCGTATACAAAATATCGGTATTACAGCGCCGAGGACATCGTACGCCTGAATACCGTACATGCGCTGCAGCAAATGGACCTGCCCCTGCAGGAGATCAAACGCGTTTTGGAATATGATGATTTGAGTAAAATTGTCGCGTTTCTGGAGCAGGCGGAACAAAAAGCCGATGAGAAGATTTTGGCTTTGCAGCGCAGCAAAGCCAAAATTCAGCGGGCGCGGCAGGATTATGAGAAAAAACTCCATGGCCGGCAGACGCCGGAAGGCGTTTTCACAAGGAAGTTTCCAGCGCGCACCATCATGCTGGCCGATCCCGTTGACCAAGTCACAGCCGATGATCTGTGGAGTTATCAACGCCATTTTTATCAGCGCCTTTCTCCGGAGCTGAAAGCCGAATTTGCCTTTGAGGATTTAGCAGGCGTGTATCGTGATACATCCTCTCGTGATACATCCTCGTCCCGGTATTTCGCCGTCTGTTCGCAATTCACAGAGATGGATGGGTTGAAAACTCTGCCTGCCGGGACCTACCTCTGCGCGGACTGCACAGAAAAGAATTACCCGGAAGTCCTGCAAGAATTGATCCGCACGGCACGGGCAGAGTACCATGTAACTCCGGACTTTTTATTGCAGATCGTGGTGATTTCCGGCATTTTGCAATGGAAATATCAGCTTCAGGTTTTTGTCGCGGCATAGGCCGCGCGAAGCACGCTTGGCGTTAAAATAAAAACTGCTGGATCTCGCTGTAAAAGACGAGATCCAGCAGTTTTCTTATAATTGAGCGGTACCCGCTCCCTGATTTCCGGGGAGGGCAAATCCGCCCCCTCCCGATTTTTACGGTCTGGTTTTTACTCTTGCCGCCATTGATTACACAAGCACTACGGGCTTGATGAGGTCCCGGGGCTTATCCTTCATGAGCATGAGGGCTTCCTCGATCTTGTCGAAGCCCTGGAAGCGGTGGGTCAGGAGCCGGGAGGTGTCCAGCCGCCCGGTGGAGAGCAGCGCCGCCAGCTTCTCCATACGCAGCCGTCCGCCGTACATGAGTCCGCCGGCAATGGTCTTGTGGCCCATGCCGCAGCCCCACTCTACCCGGGGGATCTTGATATAGTCCCCTTCTCCCAGGTAGTTTACGTTGCCGATGCGCCCGCCGGGCTTGAGCATCTTCACCGCCTGGGCAAACGTGTCTACATCGCCGCCGGCGATGATGACCCGGTCCACACCCTTGCCGTGGGTTCGGTCCAAGATCTGCTCGACAATGTCGCCGTTCCTGTAGTTGATGACCTCTGTGGCGCCGTATGCCCGGGCAGCCTCGGCACAAACCGGGCGAGAGCCCACCGCGTAGAGATTCGCCGCGCCGCGAAGAGCGGCACCCGCCACGGCCATAAGCCCCACAGGGCCGATGCCGATGACGCACACGTCATCCCCGAAAGCCACCTCGGCCAGCTCCACGCCGTGGAAGCCCGTGGGCACCATGTCGCTGAGCATTACCGCCGCGGCGGGATCAATGCCCTCCGGCAAAAGCGCCAAGTTGGCGTCCGCCTCATTCACATGGAAGTACTCCCCAAAGACGCCGTCTTTGAAGTTGGAGAACTTCCAACCCGCCAGCATGCCACCGGAGTGGACGGAATAGCCCGCCTGAGCCTCCAGGGAGCCCCAGTCCGGCGTGATGGCCGGGACGATGACCCGGTCACCGGGCTTGAAATCCTTCACCAAAGCGCCCACTTCCGCCACCTCGCCCACGGCCTCGTGGCCCAGAATCATATTGCGGCGCTCCCCCAGCGCGCCTTCCCACACGGTGTGGATGTCCGAAGTGCAGGGAGAGATGGCGATGGGCTTTACCAGGGCGTCCAGAGGTCCGCACTGGGGTTTCTCCTTCTCGATCCAGCCCACCTTGCCGATGCCCAACATTGCAAATCCTTTCATGGTATAAGCTCCTTTCTGTCCAAATGTTAGTTCCATTTAATTGTTAATTTATTATCATACCACATCCTACCATATTGTTAATAATTTGTCAATACGGTTTTTCAAATATTTCTCTCTCAGTTTTCCCGCGGGGGCGCGGAAGATGCACAAATATTTGGAAAAGCGGTAGCCCTCCGGAAAAAAATGTGATACAGTGGAGGGGAGAACACCATCCTGCCCCTCCCCAGGGGCGGAGAAAGGACGAGGCGTATGAAAAATCTCCACGGCACGGACCAGCGGACCATGGCCTTTATCAATCTCTTCGGCGTGCTGGGCGCCCTTGAGGAGCTGTGCGCGCTGGACAGTTCCGCCGCCGGTATTTTGGGGGATGCGGACATCTCCGTGGCTTTCCAAGTCTCCGGCGGGCCCAGCGCCGCCCTGCGCTTTCAGCAGGGCCGCTGCAC
>CALWOS010000301.1 GCA_944383185.1 uncultured Oscillospiraceae bacterium | reverse complement strand
AGAATCATGGCGCACAACAGAAGCAAGCTCAAAAGTTTTCTTCCCCGGTGTTTCATCAGTGTCCTCCTTTGGCTGGTATCCGTGCGGTATGGGCCGGCTGATCAGCCGGCAAAGGGTGTGTCTGTTCGATCCTGCTGGTTTTCGTCCGTTCCTGCGCCCGGGCCGGCCCCTTGCCGCCCGGGGAAAGGCCTGTCGCGCAGCCTATCCGCCGCCTTCCGGGACGCAGCGTTTTTTCTCATGGCCGCAGACCCCGATCCAAGTGTGGGAGGCCTGGCGGTAGTGGCGGCAGGAACCGCAGTCGATGCAGGGGGAACCGTCCGCCGCTTCTCCATAAGAGCAGGCGTCCTCTCCGGTGAACAGGATGGGACAGCCGTCCGGGGTGTAGACGGGGTTTTCCAGGAAGTCCGGGTAATCCTCCATGTACTTCTCGGTACGCGCGTCATAATACACAGGGATTTCCAGGATCGCGCCCTCAATGTCATAACGCCGTGTCTTTTTCATTCCCTTCCCCCCGTCTCCTGCCGTCCTTCCCGCCCCAAAGCCGGGAAGGACTCCCCTTCCGGTGTTGGATTCTCCACAGCGGAAAATGGATCACGGCGCATTTGTGCATCCTGCTGGTTTCCAGCGGACAGACTGCCCGCCGTTTTTACTCTAGCATAAAAGCCTGGGCTCCGCTATTACCCGTTTTACCCCCAAAAATGGGTAATGCCCACGGGAAAACCCGTGGGCATTTCTGGCCGCGCCGCAATTTTCATTGCAGCATAAATTGTTTCAGGTCCTGTCTGTGGGCGATCCCCAGCTTTTGCAGGGCAATGGAGATGTATCGCTTCACCGTGTTGGGCGAGATGTGCATGTGCTCGCCGATCTCTTGATTCGTCCAGCCCCGGGCCGCCAGCATGGCGGCGGCAAACTCCGTGGTGGTGAGGTTATCGGCCACGTCATGCCCCGTCTCCGGGTTGTGCACCCTGCGCCAGCCCATGGAAAAACGGTAAGTAATGGCGATGATCCGTTTGAAATCTTTCGGCCACTCCTTTTTGATCACGGCTTCCAGCATCCCGCCCAAAAGGCCGTGGTGCTCCCCGAAACCTTCGATCAGGTCGTCCGGGCGGGCCAGCTCCCAGGCTGCGAGCAGATGGGTCCGGGCCTGCTGGGGTTTGCGGAGGCTCATATAGTCCATCACCGCCACCAGGTGCAGATAAATGGCAGGAATCGGGTAATTTTCGCCCTCCATGGCAAGGGTCGCCTCCACGATGCCGGCGCTTTTTTCGTATTCTTCCCGGAGGTAGAGGTAATGGGCCTGCACATACAGGGCGAAGGCGCGAAGGCCCGGCGGCAGCCGCGGCAGGAATTCCCCCATGGGCGGCAGCCCTTCCGGCAGAGGCAGGTGCAGCAGCACCGCGGCTGCGGCAGCCACGAAGGCCGAGGCAGCCCGCAGCTCCGGGGCGGCTTCCGCCCCGGAGGCAAGGGTGGTTTTCACCTCGGAAAGGGCAAAATTTGCCCGTTGAATCTGTCCAATGGAGAGGTTGGCATAACCATAGATCAAACAAGCGGAAAGGCGCAGGCCAGTATTCGGGTCGGTCAGGAACGGCTCCGTTTCCCGGGCCGCCGCCTCTGCGCGGCCGCTGAAATAGTGGTATTCCGCCAGGGCGATTTTCTTTTTTGCGCCGTCCTCCATGGCCTGAATGGTCTCCAGGCAGTGCCCCGGAGAAAACGCCGTGTTCATCAACGGCATCAGCGGCAAGTCCGGCGTCAGCCATGGCCGGGCCTGCATGGACGCTGTTGGCACAGACGCGGGCTTTTTTCCCGCTCTCCTGGGATCCCCGGGCTTTTCCGCGTCGGCAGGGATCGCCCAGGACACGCCGAGTTTTCTGGCGCCCGGAATGCGCCCTGCCGCGCAGAACTGGTTCACCCGCCGCTCCGAAACGCCCCACTTTTCCGCCGCTTCCCGGATGGATATGTACTCTTTCAAGCCTCTGCCGCCTTTCCCTTCCGTCCTCTCACAGCCGCCGCTGGCGGGGCATGCGTCCTGGTTTCATGGCGAACCCGCCATAGTGCATACAGCAGCTGTATTATATACGAACTCTCGTAGATTTTACAAGTCTGCGGACAGAGAAAAATTTTCGAACCGGATTGGTGGATTTTCGCCAATTTCCGTTCTCCCGCATCCACACATTTCTGAATTCCGGAAAAGGAAAGGTCTTGCCGTTAGCCGGGGTCTTTCTCTTCATTTTCAGTTTTCCAGAGCGAGCCGCACCACAGGGTCGATATAGCCGTCGTGGGTACTTCCGGAAGCAGGATTTCCGGGGATGATGCGCACAAACTCCAGCACACCGTTTTCCGCCGTGAGGGAGCTGAGGGCATAGCGCTCCTGATAGCCCAGGCTCACCGCGCCTTCCTGCCAGTAGACCCGCACCTGGGTCACATCCAGGCCCCAGGCCTCCGCCCGGAAGCGGTTCTGGATAAGCCCGCCGTCATAGCAAAGCTGGTAGCAGGTAAAGCTCCCCTCGGGCGCCGCGGCATATGCCCGCGCCGCGGCGCTTTGGGTCATGGGCAACGCCCCCTCGGCATCCGTGGCGGCATAGCCCTGCTGCCCCATCCAGCTCTGGAGCGCCGCCATTTCCTCCGCAGACAGGCTCACATAGGAAAGGCCCGAGGTGTCCGGCAAAAGCGCCTGATACCCTTCCGCCACAGCCATGGCATCCGCGCCGTCCTCCGCGGGAACAGTCAGCACCTCGTTCTCCGCGGCGGTATCCACCGGCTCCGGCGGAAGGCTCGCCGGGGCCGCCGGCGTGGGGGAAAGCAGTACCACGCCGCCCCCGTTTTCCGCTTGTTCCGAGAGCGGCAGCACTACCACCAGCAACCCCACCAGGACCGCCGCCAGCAGCGCGAAAACCCCCAGTCCCAGAAGCCAGTATTTTCGATCCATTGCCTCCGCCTCCCCGCGTTTCGTCCCGGTGAGGATACGCCCTGTTTCCCTCCCTTTTGCATCATCGGACTCACTGACGCTCTGTACGCCCGCTTCCCTCCCCTGCCCCCGCTTGTGGCAGATCTGCCGCCGGGAGGCGCAGCGTCAAACGGCGTTTGTAATTACCGCTGGGTTTCCCGATGGCCCTGTTCCCGCTTCAGCCTCTCTTTTGCCGCTTCCACGGTCTCCCCGTCCTTTGTGAGATAGCGGCCCACAAAAGCGTCCTCCATTCTAGTATAGCCGCCGACCACCGAGTCTTCCACTTTTTTGTAAGTGCTGACTACCGTGTCCTCCACTTTTTTATAGGTGTCTACCACCTTTTCCGCAATTTTTTCATTGGCCGTCACAAGTTTCGATTTCGACATTTTGCATTTTCCTTTCCTTCGATTGCACGATCATGGAGACGCCAAGTGCCAGCACAAACAGGCACACGGCTGCTCCCAGAATCGCGTTCATAAAGTAAATCTGCCTGCCGTCCATGGAGCCAAAGGATACCAGCATGGAGCGCTGCAAGGTCAATATGGAAGCGGCCACTTCCGCGTAGCTGATGTTCCGGACCGCCCTGAGCAGCAGCGAGGGATTTTTCCGCTGCTTCACCGCCTTCACGATCGCCAGCGTGATCTTGTAAAACACATACGTCGCGATCGTGATCATGGTGATCTCTTCATACCGGGTGGCCAGGTTGTGTGACAGGCTGATGTAGCTGATGGCCGAGAGGATCAGGCTCAGCAGCGTCAACAGCAGGCCGCACAACCGCATCACAAACCGCTCGGCATCAGCGGGAGGGGCATTGTGGTTTTTCCGGTCAAACAGCACGGCGGCAAACCGCATTGTGGCCAGGAGCCCATAAAACGCGCACATGGTGATGAACCAAAGAGAGCAGTTCAGGATACCGAGCACGCAGTGATACAGCGCGTAAAGCAGGTTGCACGCAAACGAGGCTCCGGCCGACAGTATGATGCGGTAACGCTGGCTGGCTACGATCTGTTCCCCAGTTTTCGTCCTGCGCAGCAGCGATACCGCGATCTGTTTCGGTGTCAATCTTGAATACCTTTTGTCAGCGGAATGAGACAAAGCAGCGCCACAATCCCCACAAGGCCGATCAAAACGCCCAAAACCATTTTACCCCAGACCATGCTGAAACACATGCCGACGCCCAGCGCCAAAGCCCCAAGCACGCCGATCATGACAACGAGAACGGTCTTTCCCGAAATGCGGATCGGCTGCTTGTGCTCCATCCTTCTCCACACGATCCAGGTGATCAGGCCGAGAACCAACCCAACCGCTCCAAAAATGACGCCCGGCTGAAACGCGTTCCACTCCGGGATGAGCGCCATGCACATGCCGAGAGCAAACAAGACAACGCTGACCGCTCCCAGCACCATCGCGACAAAACTGCTCTTTTTCAAGGGTATACACCTCCAAAAATTTTAAAACAACAGTTGTTGTTTTCTTGCAAATCCAGTATAATGGATTGAGAACGAAATGCAATCACCAATTTTCCAACAACTGTTGAGATAAAGGAGCTTCGTATGAATACGCCAAACAACAAGCGAAAACGGGAGTCCATGGAGCGGATCGAACGGGTCTTCATCGAATTGCTCCAGACGAAAGAGTTGGATGAAATCCGGGTGTCGGACATCTGCAAGCGCGCCGGGCTGAATCGGACCACATTTTACGCGAACTATACGGATATTTACGGCTTGGCCGACGCGATCCGGAACAAGCTGGAGGGCGAAGTGTCCGATTTGTAGAAAGATGAGGTCACCCAGGGCTTCAACAGCAATGACTATTTAAAATTGTTCCGCCATATCCAGGACAACCAGATCTTCTATCAGACTTATTTCAAGCTCGGCTACGACAACCAGTACCAAATCTTTCGGTATGACACCGAACTTTCCCGCAAGCATTTCCAGAACCGGTTTATTGAATATCACATGGAGTTTTTCAAAGCCGGTATTACCCAGATTATAAAAATGTGGCTGAAAAGCGGCTGCAAGGAGAGCCCGGAAGATATGGTGGAAATCCTCAAAAGCGAATACCGGGGGCGCGCCGGCTGACAAGTGATACAATTGGCAATTGATAATTGACAGTTGACACTCGACGGTTGACAGCAGCTGCGCTTTGCAAAGACAAAAAAAGCGCGCCGCAAGGGGCATATCCCTTGCAGCGCGCTGGAAGTGCGGGTTAAAAAAGTCGCCGCGAATGAGCCAAAGCCCACCCCATGAATGAACCAAACCGGAGCCCAGCGGCAGCGGATCCGGTTTGGAAGAGGATGAGCAGCGGAGCGAGCGCGTTCTGACTTATAAAATAAAAAGTCGGAGCAAGCGATACGAAGCTTGCTCCGACGTGGAGGCGCCACCCGGATTTGAACCGGGGAATCGCGGATTTGCAGTCCGCTGCCTTACCACTTGGCTATGGCGCCGCATATTCCCATATAAGTTTGACGGCTTACGGGCCGTCAAAACTTTTGGAGCGGGCGACGAGGCTCGAACTCGCTACCTCCACCTTGGCAAGGTGGCGCTCTACCGGATGAGCTACGCCCGCATATGGTGCCTCCGGTCGGAATCGAACCAACGACACACGGATTTTCAGTCCGTTGCTCTACCAACTGAGCTACAGAGGCATATGCGCTTGCTGGGGAAAAACCGGTGGTGGGAACAACTGGACTCGAACCAGTGACCCCTTGCTTGTAAGGCAAGTGCTCTAACCAGCTGAGCTATGCTCCCGCTTTTCACAACAGCTTTGTTATTATACTAAGGAAAAGCTTGTTTGTCAAGACCATTTGGGAGTTTTTTTCCAGCCCTTTCCGCCTCAGCCGGGCGAAAAACACTCTAGAATTTTGTACACACACTTGCAGTTTTGGGCATAAGACGATATACTGTTGCACAGAAAGCCCGGCCTTCCGGCTTCGGGCATTGGAAAGGAAGATGGGCATGTTTTGCAGATTCTGCGGCAAGCAGATCCCGGACAACAGTCAATTT
The DNA here is from genome assembly GCA_944383185.1 of uncultured Oscillospiraceae bacterium. Classification (GTDB taxonomy): domain Bacteria; phylum Bacillota; class Clostridia; order Oscillospirales; family Oscillospiraceae; genus CALWOS01. The sequence continues at coordinate 583 of CALWOS010000301.1, read as the reverse complement.
TGCGAGCACTGCGGCCGACAGCTGAACACCCAGGGACAGGAGGGCTGGCGGCCCGCCTCCCCAAATGACGGCCGCTGGAGAGCCTCCGGAGGAGACGACCGCGACCCGTTCCCCCCACCCCGGCCGTCCCAGTCCCGGCGGAACGGCATCATCGCCGCCTGCGTGGGCGGGGCCATACTGGTGTTCGCGCTGGTCGCGGCCCTGGTCCTGCTGCTGGCTCCGGGAAAGGATCCCGGCGCCGACGCGCCGGCGGACGGGCCTGCAGAGGACGCCGGTACGGTGGACTTTTCCCCGGCAGGCTATTACCTGGGAGGCAAAACCGGGGTGTATCTGGACGACGGCAGCTACTGCGCCGGGCTGCCCGACGGCGTCTACCGCTTTACCCCCGCGGGGGCGGAGCGCCTTCTGGAGGGGAATTTCAACGGCTACGGCCTTTGCATCGGCCAGGGAGAGCTCTTAGCCGTGCGCCGGGAGAGCGACGAGGAGCACATCCTGGTGGAGCTGGACCTGCGCACCGGCGAGGCGGACGAGCTGTACAGCTGCCCGGCGGACACGGTCCTGGCGGGCAAGCTGGGCGACACGC
>CALWOS010000300.1 GCA_944383185.1 uncultured Oscillospiraceae bacterium | reverse complement strand
CGCCCACAGTTGCTCGGCCTCCAAACTGGTGCGGGCAACCGTCAATTCATAGCCTTGCTTCTTGATTGCGAAGGACAGGCCATTGATTAAGCTTAAATCATCTTCAACAAAGAAAATATGCTTCACTTGGTTTCACCTTCCTTACTGCGCGCACTTTTGAATCTTTGGTCGGCAGGCTTCTGAGAATCTTTAGGTATCAGCCAGACGGTTCCCATTTTTACAGCGCCGGGAATACGGCCGGAGGAACAATAGTAATTGATCCAACGAGGGGTCACACCCCATTTATTGCTGGCTTCTTTTAAAGTCATATAGTCCATAGAACAACCTCCTGTTAATGGTATTATAATTCGTTTTCTCGAATAACACAAGGAAGAGAGAATGGTGTCTATGGGTTATGATTATGAATTTATGGTAGCTGTATAAAGTCTTCAAGAATAACAGCCGCAGGCTGGGAAATCCCCCAACCTGCGGCCTCGCTGCGGCAAAATCACTCTGCCGCAATTTCCCATTCTCTCAAATTGAACTCGCTCAGCGGATAAATTTCCGAGGCAGACGCCTCAAAGCCAAGCGTAATATCCCCGATGCTGCTGACGCCCTCCAGGACGCGCTCGATAGCGCCGTCATCATGGCGCAGCAGCATTATTACTTGCCTCCAACAGCCGCCTTATCGTAATAGTGAACATAGACATTGTAATCCCGGAACCGAGTGATCAGCCGAATCCAGATATACAGATGGTCGGTTTCGGAATAAAGGTTGAACTCTGTCGCCTCGCTGGTCGCCTGCGTGTACCTGCAGAACCGCCGCATGGTGTCCAGCGTCTTGAAGGCCGGCAGCTTGAACAGAGCGTTCTGGAACTCGTCGATTTCCTTCACCAGCTCCGGCGATGCCTTTTTCCCAGGCCCATCGTGCCAGGTTGTCCACCACCGATAGCCGTCATAATCCGAGCGGGAGTAAACGACCTCGCTGACCGGCTGGCCGGCGAGCTGCATAGGCGGTGTATCGGTGTGTTGGAATACTTCCTCAAAGGTGCAGTAGGTTTTCAGATAGCAGACACGCTCTTTTGCGGGTACCGGGAGTCTGCCGCGCTTCACTGCATCCCATTCTGTGAGGGGCAAGGGAGCATGGGCGGCATCCCGAAGGGCCTCATCCATACCGCAGGCTTCACAGATCTGCACATTCACATAGCGGCTGAGTGCATTGACCATCAGGTGGGCTGCCAGAGGGGCGCCGCACCGCAGGCATTGGGGCGGCTCTGCGGCGTCGCCATTTGCGTACAGCTTTTTGTCCTGACGCCAGGCAGTTTCTAACAAATCCTTGGGATATAATTTGATCTTCATGTTTTAGCACTCCTTCTTCTGGATTTCTTTTTTGCCGCCTTCTGGCGGACTTCAGTTGTTTCTTGGAATGTCTGAGCAAGGGACGGGTCATGCCTTGCGTCACTTTTCCTGCGGCGTTCTTCAGACCAGGGCATATAAACAGGTAATTCGTCCTGGTACAGAGCCAGCAGGTCAGACGCCATATCTTCCCGGCGGCGATACAGACTGCTCCGCGCAATATTGGTGTCGCAGTCTGTGATGGTGGTTCGCAGCATGATTCCGCACTGCTCAAAGGTAAAGCGCCGGTGATGTGCCGGATCTTCAGCCTCGATCCGCAGCGGGGGCGCGTCATTGGAATTTTGCAGCCTGCGCCACCCGCTGTAATCTGTATAGCAGAAATCTGGAATGTGGTTTGCCAGCCGCCGAAGCGCCTGATAGAGCCGCTCATATTTCCGGCCAAGTTCTCCCTTTAAGCGCCGTTCATAGTAGGTATAGCCGTCTGGGTCCAGCTTTTTTAGCTTTTTGGCGTTGAAGAGGTATTCCACATATTCCACGCCGCCCTCCAGCCGAACCTGGCCGGTGCGTTCCCCCAGGCCATTGCGCTTGATCCAGGCATAAAAGCGTTTGCCGGTGGACTTGGTATTGATAAATCCACAATCCTTGGGACACAGGCCGCCCGGATTGACCGTGAGGCTGTCCCAGAAGATCAGCTGGCCGAAGCTTTCCTGATAGAGTTTGATGGCGAGATTGCCCTCCGGATAGGTGGCAATCTTGATGGTCAGGGCATATGCCGTTCCTTTCATGTTAAATGGTATTGGTTTCATGATTTCCCCCGAAACGAGGACCGGCAGGCCGCAAAGCGCAGCCTGCCGGTCCTTGTGATAAGCCTGCCGGTAAGGGCAGTGTGTAGGGGCGTCCAAAACACCCCCGTTTTCTTTAAACTCTAAACTGATTTTGGAGCGTTGCTTACCGGCCCCTTGATGCAATCATCAGGCTGCATCCATTGTGCTGTCAAACAGACGGCGCAGTTCGGCGGCCAGCTCCGTGCGGTTCCGGCACGATATGCGATTTACTGTGCCGCAGTTGCCGCCGTTCTGGTCCGTTTTGCCGACAGTGATGCTCAAATCTCTGCCTTCCTGTGTGATCCAGAGGCGGCGGCTCAATGCGGGATCTTCCGCCACAATCCACAGCGGCCGCTGGCGTGTCATGTAAGACTGCGTGGGAGACCGCCATCCGCTGTAATCAGAAAAGCGGAACCCCGGGACATCCATCCTGCGCTTTGCCAATGCGGCATAGACTTCTTTGTACT
>CALWOS010000299.1 GCA_944383185.1 uncultured Oscillospiraceae bacterium | reverse complement strand
ACTTGGGGCTACAACCTGGGAACATCTGTGCCGGATGATGATACGACCTACAGCGCCATTCCCACTGATAACTCCACACCAATCCAGACTAAGGACACCTCATCAACCAATTCCGCCAATGACACCTATACACTATCATTCGGAGCTAAGGTGGATACCTCTATTCCGTCGGGGGCTTATTCTAATACGCTGACGATTGCTGTAGTGGCAGAGCCAGCCTTCGTAACCATCGCTTTTAATGGTAATGGGGCAGATGGCGGCAACATGGCTTCTATTCAAATGATTCCTGAAGAACAACGAAATTTGCCACAGAATTCCTTTACAAAGAGTGGATATTTCTTTACGGGGTGGAACACATCTCCTAATGGCAGCGGAACTTCTTACGCTGATGGGGCTAGTTATACTGCGCCTACAGAATCTGCAGGCGAGACCGTTACACTCTATGCACAATGGCATGCGGAATTTGCCAAGAACACTATGCAGGGATTTACATTTAATGACTGCCAAAGCCTAGCATCATCCAGCAATGTTACACTGACAGACGTTAGGGATAACAACGCTTATACTGTCCGATATATAAATGGTGTTTGCTGGATGGTACAGAATTTAAGATTATCTAACGGAAGGACTTTGACCCCAATTGATTCTAATGTAGAATCTAACTGGTATTTTCCAACTACTGATCTAACTGCTGGCGACTCTCAAACAGAAGCCAGATCTCATGCCGGTACAGATGCGACGACTGGTTATTGGTATAATATGTGTGCTGCTTCTGCTGGGACGGCTTGTGCCAGTGGTAACGGTAATTACCAAGATGTAATCTATGACATATGTCCTAGAGGGTGGAGGCTTCCCACTTGGGGCGATGGCAGTAAAGTTCTTGCCTATATTGATGTTTTTTCACCAGTTGCTGGCGGCTATTATGACGGAGGTTCGCTCACGGCATCTGATTGGGGCATTTGGTGGCTTTCTGGTGCATATAGAAGTGGTTATGATACTATAGATTACCGTGGTAGTACATTCGATCTGTCAGGTCATTATAGTGAACGTGGAAACTATGTACGATGTGTACGTTCTAGCTAGTTCCATTCAAAATTTACAATAAAACTACGATAATCATTTCTATATTTTCTATCTTAGACTTCTTGCTTAGGTGCCTTAAAACTAACCTATGAATCCTGCACAGCTTTCGTCTGGATTGTATAAACGACATATCCTGAGAACATCTTCTGATCACCAAGAATAACGCCATTCAGGGCATCCAGCCCTAAGAATGTCCCAGCACTAGAAAAGAGTTTAATAGAAAGCACTGAGCCATTTGCTTTCCAATCATTGTGGATTTTCGCAGAGCCAGTGACGTAGTGCAGGGTCATATCTTCTTTCGCTATAATATACGCTCTAGCCCACACAGCTTCCGGCTCCGTGTTGTCCGCCCGTATTATTGCGCTGACATGCTTCCGTTCTCCTGCGGTTAGCTTAGTAGGAAAATTAGCGATTAAGCGCACATTACGAGCTACACCCTTATATTTATGCTCCGCGCGATTTAGATCCCATGCTGCATTGTTATGGTAATAGATATAAACCTCATACTGTTTTCCGGCTTCCAGTGTGATGTTGCCGCTATACGCTCGTCCAGAACTTTTTTCTTCAATCCGTACAAAGAAACGCTCATCACCCAAAACCGGATTGTCTGTTACCGAGTTAAACACTGCATGGTCTGCTGGCTGGTCAAATTTGTAGGTTGGACGCTCTGGCCCCCAGCCGTATTTTACCGTAACCTCTGTGTGCTTATGTAAAACTTTGTCTCCAACTGCAACCTTGCTCTGGTTCACCAGTTTCTCTGAACCATCAGTCAGACCAGCATCTTTGGCTTCCGCCGTAAATTGCACACGGGCATCCTCGCCAGAATGGTAGCTTCCGATATTGAGCCCGCCCTCAACCAAAGCATCATTTTCTACGATGACACCGGTTCTGTTCCCAGAATTGATGAGAACAGTAGAGCCGGAAACGTACTGCATATTGGCGGGAATCTCATCACTGACAGTAACATTGGCATGGCTTGTCTCGCTGATATTCTTGTAGATAATTTGGTATTCAACCTGATCTCCAGCCCTTATATTGACCGTATCTTTCCAAGTCCGGTCTGGGTCGCCCTTGATACGCACTTTGGTCACCACTGTGTAGCCGCAAGCTTCTGCGGCTTTTTCGGTGGTTCTGGGGATTTTGCGCGGAGTTCCCTCAACAATGAACGCCCCTCCCAGATAGCTGGGCTGCGGCATGGGATATTTGGCAGGAAGCCGCTCCGGGAAACGCTCAAGCAGATCAATGTAGACATTAGCGGCAAGACCCAGCGGCTCATCACTAGCTTGACCAACAGCAGTGAGCAAGCGCTCTACCAGCTTTTTGATAACCCTATCTTCAATTTTCTGTAGACTGCTGGATGGGTCTGCCCAATCGGAAGAAATCTGTTTGTTAGTATTTACGGCCTTATCCGCATATAACACGCGTCGTTCGTTGACGCTCCCGATATCTTCGTAACCCTGCAAAAGGCCAAAGGCAGCCAGCAAGATTTCTATATTGTCCCGTCCAGACACAAAACGGCTGAGCAGTTTTATGATGTAAGCCTCACAGAAAACCTGATACTGCTCCAAATCTTCATGATAGAGCGTTTTGTATCGATCAACAGAAACA
>CALWOS010000298.1 GCA_944383185.1 uncultured Oscillospiraceae bacterium | reverse complement strand
CTACTGCTTCGGAAAATGCTTTGCTGAAATAGGCCGCATCGCAAAAACCCAGCAACTCGGCAATCTCTACGATAGCCAGCTCTGGCCTGTTATCCAGCAGATACTTTGCCCGCTGGATTTTCAATTGCATTTTATACTGGGTAGCAGAAATACCGATCTGCTTTTTAAAGGCGGAGCGAAAGCCCGACTCGCTCATCATGCACATATGGGCCAATGCCGGGATGGAGGTGTTCTCGCGGATGTGCGTATCCATATAGTGCAATGCAGGAGATATGCTGCGCTGCGGTTGCAATGAGGCCTGACGCATAAACTGGTATTCCACAAGGGTGCCCATCAGCTTGTAAAGCTGCTCCATCACCTGGAAATATGCATTTTTCATATTATTGGTCAGGTCGCAGGTCTGATAAAAGATCTGGGCGATTTCAGAGGGAACCTCGTTGAGAACGCAGGTGATGTGATCCGATAACGAATACGTTTCGCCGGAAAGATCGCAAAGGATAAAATTAATCTGCAGATCACTGTATTCCCCCATTGTCTCCCAGAATTCAATAAAGTATTCGCTGTACTGAGGAATATAGATTAAATTGCCGTGAAAAAAGCTTGTTTGCACTCCGCTTTTCATGGTGATATCAACGCGCTTGCTGAGAATATACATAAAGCCGCTGTTTCTGCGGGGATTGTTAATAAAGGAAAAGTTTCCGCCATTCACCCATTTCTGGCTATGCCCATATACGTCTTGTATCAGGATGTCCTTGTTCATGCCTTCCAAAGGAATGTATTTCATCGATTTGTACATTTCCTTTCTTATATTTTTATTGGAATAATCGCTTGTCCCTCCTGCTGGAAATAAATGAACTTATAAATAATTATATTATAAAAATCGAAAATTCGCAATCCTTTGCTATATAAAAAATAACAACAGCAAAAATCAAAAATGATGAAAAACACAATAATTATATCGATTCATAAATTGCGGGTCCTGATTGATTAAAATATAATGGCTGTACATAATAAAGAAAGGCAGCCTGAAGCGCAGGATTCCTGTGCAAAGGTACGGAGGGTGAAATATGGACGTACAGTTTTTGGCGACGGCAGTTACTCGGGAAGGAAAGGTTGTACAACTCACCCCAGTTGTATCGGAACATGGCGGATTGATCACCGCCGTCATTCCCAGAGCGCAGCTGACGGTTCCCCGCTTTGAAACCCTGCTTTTGGAGTCCAACCTTACCACGGCCAAAGCCGGGGATGAGGGCTATATGTTTTTTCCAACCAATTTTTATTATGGGTATGCGTTATGCCGTTTCGACCAGAAGCCGGATACGCTTTTTAAAACCTGGCCTGCGGGTATGCCGGTAGCAGGGATTTGCGGCAACCGCAAAGCGGTGATGGTTCATATCCAGGGCGAGGATTTTGATTCCCGATTCCAAGTGAGCTGCAAGCATGGCGTATACAGTCTTTCCGCTCATTTCAAGTTTGATGGCGATATCCCGGATGAGGATGTAAAGGTGGTTTATCAGATGATGCCCGATGCCACGTATGTGGATATGGCACGGGCATATCGGCAGTACCAGTTGACCTACGGAGGCTGCGTGCCGCTCAGGGAAAAGGTGCTGGAACGCGAAACGCTCCGGCAGGCGGCGGAAGGGCTGGAACTGCGAATCCGGATGGGCTGGAAACCCATTCCTACCCCGGTGCGCCATCAGAACCTGAAAAACGAGCCTCCCATGAAAGTTACCTGCGATGTGGCAACGCTTCACAAAATTGTGGACGAGATGTACAGAAAAGGCATAAAAAAGGCGGAAATCTGCCTGGTCGGCTGGGGCCCCGGCGGACACGACGGCCGCTTTCCGCAGCAATATCCTTTGGATGAGCGCTACGGAACCGATGCCGAGCTGCGTCAGTTTATTGCCAAGGCGCAGCGTATGGGTTATCAGGTTGTCTGCCATACCGTCAGCTGCGGCGCCTATGAGATCGCTGACAACTTTGACCGGGATCTGCTGACCAAAAAGCGCGATGAAAACGGGGATCTTGCGCCCTATATTCGAGAGCATTACAAAAAGGATGGTCTCAATGGAGGCGAGCCTTATTCGCTTTGTGCAAAAACCGCCTTTGAGCACTACATGGTAAAGGACATGCCGGTTGTCCGCTCCTATGGCTTCAGCGGCCTTCACTATAACGACGAGCTGACAGCCATCATTCCGGAAAAATGCTATGATCCCAACCATCCCTGCAGCCGCAAGGAAGCCCGGGCTTACTTCCGCAAGCAGGCGCACTATCTGAAGATGCTTTTCGGAGGAATACAGTCCGAGGGATATATGGATTTCATGAATGATGAACTGGATGCAATCCTGTATGTTGGCGTTCAATCCAGGTTGACGCATGAAATGAATCCCCTCTTTGATGAGGGCATTCCCTTCTGGCAGCTTGTTTATCATGGCATCGTCCTTTCAAATCCCACATCGCAAACCGTGAACTACCCGATCAAGGAGGAATATCAGCATCTGAAATTCCTTGAATATGGCGGACGGCCTTTGATGTATTTCTATAGCAAATTTGGAGAAGACCGGAACTGGATGGGCGATGATGATTTGCACTGCGAAGATGATGCTGCGATTGCGCGCAGCGTTGAGGCGATTAAAAGGGCCTACGACGAGTACGAGGAGTTAAAGGATTTGCAGTATGCCTTCATGGAAAACCATGAAAAGCTTGCGGACAATATTTACCGCACCACTTTTTCAGACGGCACAACGATTACCGTGAACTACAATGACTTACGCTACGAAATCCGCAGGCCCTGAGCGTAAAGGAGTGGATTGAAGGATGGCTGTCACTCCAGTGGAATTGCAAAAGGCAGACCCTTCATGGTTCTTTTCAAATCCACAGGCCATTGCCTCCATTGGAGATCCGTGCATCCTGCCCGATGGCGACGGATATTTCCTGTACGCCACCAAAGGAGGCGCCGGCTTTTATTGCTGGCATACGCAAAGCCTGCACCAATGGACCGGCTCGTATAAAACAGCCCTTGCAGGTACGCCATGGGCGCAAAAAAAGCATTGGGCGCCCGAGGTTGTAAAGCATGATGGAAAGTATGTAATGGTTTACTCGGCGGCCATCGCCGGAAGTGAACGAATGCTGCCGGGAATTGCGTTTTCCTGCCGGCCGGAGGGGCCGTTCCGCGCTGTGGAAAAGCCGCTTCTGAATCTGGGCTTTTCGGCGATCGATGCCAGCCTGTTCTTTGATGACCGGCCCTATCTGCTTTTTTCCCGCGACTGTTCAGAGTATCGTCCCGGAGGGATACGCCAGAGTCATACCTATGGCGTTGCCCTCAAGGAGGATTTGTTGGAAACGGAGGGGAACCCGGTTCTTTTGTCAAGGCCGGAGCTTCCCTGGGAATGCCTTTCCAAAGAGCCGCTTTGGAACGAGGGGGGATGCATACTCAAGCACAATGCAACCTATCTGGTGCATTTTGATATTGTCTTACATCGTATAGTTCATCTTCTTGGGTATAAATCCCCGTTGCCGGGGACAGGCTTTTTTTGGCAGGTAAATTCCTGCCGGATTATGTCGAAACCCTCTGTGCTTCACGGCGGCTCCCTCCTAAAGCCGCCGTATCATTCAGCACAGGGTCGTCATCCTCATAAGGGCATGGAGAACGGCGGCCTTGAAATGTATTTCAAAACCGCCGCTGGGTGAAAATGTAAATTGCGCGCACAAAGCCATCTGCCCCGCAACGGTTTTTTTCTTTCCCCGTCGGGCGGGGCAGGATAGCTTCAATATACTGTTTCAGATTTCTACTTTTGCTTTTGCAACAAGATATTTTTTCTCAATGGTTGTAAGATATTGTTGACGATAAGCCATTACAACCGCTTCATCCGCAGTTACA
>CALWOS010000297.1 GCA_944383185.1 uncultured Oscillospiraceae bacterium | reverse complement strand
GTTTCTGATCCTGTCAGGCTTGGCCACCGGGGCCTCCTGGCTGTGCTACTACCGGGCCTTGCAGGATGGGCCGGCCAGCGTGGTGGTGCCCATTGACAAGCTGAGCATCCTGGTCACGATTGCCTTTTCCTATCTGGTTTTCCATGAACGTCTGACGAAAAAATCCGGCTGGGGACTGGCGTTGATCGTGGCGGGGACGCTGGCCATGCTCTTGTAATCTTGCAATCTTTGCTTATGAAAAGCCCGCCAAATTCCATCCATGGAACTTGGCGGGCTTTTGCTATTTTGGAGGGGCTTGAAGTTATAGGAAACATCTTTTTGGATGCTTCCTATAACTTTTTTTACTATTCGCGCAGCAATTTTTGGTTCTGCTACGGCGGCTTGCCCAGCGTGCCTAGCCAAATATGCGCTTGGAGATCTGGCCGGCGTAATCCATCAAAACAGCTGCAATTTGCTTCTGATAGCTTTCACTCATACGGAATTTGGGTCCAGAGACGCTGATTCCCGCCACAGGGATATGTTTGGGAGAAAATACCGGCGTACCCACACAGATGATGTCGTTTTCAAATTCCTCCCGGTCTACGCAATACCCCTGTGCACGGATCTGCACCAACTGACGCCGGACCGTTTCCGCGTCCCGCGGCGTGTGGTCGGTATAGGGAGCGTAGTCATAGGAAGCAAGGGCTTTCTCGATCTCCCATTCTGACAGGAAGGCCAGGATGGAGCGGCCCACACCGGAGCAATAAAACGGCAGGCGCTGGCCTATGGTGGTGCATACGCGCATCATGGAGTTGGGGCTTTCCAACTTCTCGATATAGATGATATGCGTCCCGTCATGAGACACCATATTCGCCGTTTCGCCGAACTCTGTGACCAGATTGCGGAGAAAGGGGAGCGCAGCGGTCCGGTAGTCCAAATTGGTGTGCTGTCCCAAGTGGTAGCACTCCATGCCGAGCCGGTACTTCCCTGTGCTCTTGTCCTGATCCAGCATTTCACACGCGAGCAGCGTGTTGACGATTCCGAACACGGTGCTCTTCGGCAGGTTCACCATTTTTCCAATTTCCGTGATCCCCAGCTGGGGTTCCTGCTGAAAACATTTCAAAATCGCAACGGCCCGCTCTACCGATTGTATTTTTCCGTTTCTCTCTTGAGACAAGCCGAAACAACTCCTTCCGATGATTTGCTGCAAGAATGCGTTTCACATTTTTACACATTTTCTCATGGCCTTGCACGCTTGTCAAGAGCATGAAAGGGGAAAAACTACAGAGAAACGCAAAGTTTATCAATTTTTTATCCAAAATCTCTATGGAGCTTTTTTACAATGAAAAAGGCTTGTATTTGTAAGAAGGTACAAAATTGAAATGAAATTTGGAGAAGTATTGACAGAAATATCAAACGGTGCTATAAAAAAATCAATTGGTTCCGCAATACCGACGTTAGTTCGGCATTATCGGAAAAATGGAAAGCGGACAGGCTTAAGATGCCGGGGCTCTGGCCGGCGCCTTGCTTTCCACGTTGCAGAAACGGCGGGAGCGGAGATGCTGCTCCAGAACAGAAGGAAAAAGGAGGGGGATGCCGGAGGCTCACGAAGGAGAGCCAAGCCATGCAGAGAGCTGTAGACTTCCTGATGAAGCTGACCAAAATTTATTTAATGAGGTGAAATGGAAAATGAAGAAGAGAGTATTTGCATGTATCCTTGCAGCCGCGATGCTATTTTGCTTGGCAGCCTGCGGCGGCGGCAGTACCGAGACCACATCCCCCGCGACGGATGCGCCTTCCACTGACACCCCTGCTAGCGACTCCGATGTGATCAAAATTGGACATATCGTTCACATGACAGGCTCTGCCGTTGAGTCTGGCGGTTATGAGAAAAACGGCGCTGAACTGGCGGTAGAGGAGATCAATGCGGCCGGCGGCGTCAACGGGAAGCAGCTTGTGCTGGTGCAGGAGGACGGCAAGAGCACCAATCAGGGTTCTGTTGCCGCTTTCCAGAAGCTTCTGGAAGACGATGAGATTGTCGCAGTCATCGGGCCCAGCCCCTCCACGCAGTTCGCGGCCATGATCCCCACCATTGACGAGGCGGGCATCCCCGTAGCCACCGGCGGCACCAACTATTCTCTGACCCACAGTGATTGCCCCTGGGTATTCCGTTTCCGTCCCCATGATGGTTTCAGTGCACAGGCTATGGTCCGATACGCAGTGGACGAGCTGGGCGCCACGAAGATCGCGGTTCTCCACGGCTCTGACTCCTTCGGCGTCGGCGGATATGATCTGGTTGCCCAGTATCTGGATGAACTGTATGGCATGGAGCCCATTCTGGATCAGTCCTTCAATAACGATGAGAAGGATTATACCGCGGTTATCACAAATATCAAAGAGTCCGGCGCGGACTGCATCATTTCCTACATGGCCATGTCTCCCGACGTCGGCATGTTTGCTACGCAGCGGCTGCAGCAGGGACTGGATATCCCCTGGATTGGGTCTCCCTCCGTTACCGCAGTTGCGGGCCGTGAGCTTGCCGGTGAGGCACTGTACGGCGTCTATGCTGTCTCCGATTTCCATGTAGACGGTAATGAAAAGGCCACTGCCTTTGCCGCCGCTTATGAAGAGAAGTTTGGCCGTGAGCCGGATTTCTACAGTGCCTGGACGTATGATGCAATCTATTGCTTTGCTGAGGCGTTTAAAAACGCCGCTGACCTGGAACCCGAGTCCATCCGCGAGGCGATTCTTGCCCTGGAGGACTTTGAGGGCGTTGAGGGCACCTATAACTTCGACGAAAACGGCGACGGTCTGGACGCCTACTACATTGTGGTGAACAACGAGAACAATATCGAAGTTGTGACCAAGATTGAAGGCAACCGGTAGTCGTGCACGCAAGGCTTCCGGCAAGTGCAGGCCGCGACCTGACACTGCGCTGCTAGGCGCGGGAAACAGGTAACAGTTGCTTTTGTCAGACAGGGCCGATGTGTGTTTCATGTCGGCCTTGTTTTTGATTTTCGCGGTGCGTATGACGACTCCTTGGGACAATGGAAAAAAGTAACACTCTACAGAACAGAAAATCGCACGATGCGATTGTGTAAATGTTGTCAGAACTGGCTTAGCAGCCTGCCGTTTGGAATGGAGGAATGAAATTGTCTGGTTTGGCAATTTTAGGTCAGAATGTATTTTCCGGTATCGCAATCGGCGGCGTGTATGCCCTGCTTGCTCTTGGTATCGCGCTGATCTACCGCTCTACGAACGTAACCAACTTTGCCCAAGGTGATATTACCATGCTGGGCGCCTATGCGTTGTATATCCTCCTGGAGCAGCTGGGGCTTCCGTACCCGATCGCGTTTCTGCTTGCCATTGTAGTCATGGGGATCTTTGGCTGGCTGTTCCAGCGTTTTGTATATTATCCCTTGCGCAACCGATCCTTTCTGCCGGTGATTATCGCCACCATTGGCGCGGGCATACTTTTCCAGAATGTCGCCCTGGTGGTGTTCGGATCTATTCCCCGCAAGGTGAACCCCGTGTTTGCCTCCGGCGGTTTCACCGTGGGCGGTGTGTACTTTGATTTGCAGTATATTGTAATCCTGGTGGTTACAGCCGCGCTTTTTGTGTTTCAGTACCTGTTCTTTGAACACACGTCGCTGGGCAAAAAAATGCAGGCAACCGCCCAGGACAAGACCATGGCGCAGCTTCTGGGCATTCCCGTCGCCCTGATGATTGCATTTACCTTTATATATAGTACAATTCTTGGCGCCATTGGCGGCATGCTGGTTGCGCCGATCTATTTTGTCACAAACCGCATGGGCTCCACCTTGGGACTGAAGGCGTTTGCCGCTTGCATCTGCGGCGGTTTCGGCGATGTGCGCGGTGCGCTGATCGGCGGTATCGCAATCGGCCTGATCGAGGCGCTTGGCGCGGCATACATCGCGCCTGTATATAAGGACGCCTTTCCCTTCCTCTTGCTGCTGGTGTTCCTGTTGGTGCGGCCACAGGGCATTTTCGGCGAAAAAGTCTCCGAGAAAGCGTAGGGCAGTGCCATGAAAATGAATCTCAACAATCCTACTCTGCGGGAAAAGTTTAAGCCCAGCGCGCTGATTGCTATAGCGATCTGCTTGGCGGTTGTGGTTCTCTTCCCTATTGTTGTCACATCTCGATACATCGTTAACCTGGTCATTTTGGCTGCGGCCAGCGGCGTTGCGGCTTTGGGGCTGACCGTGTGCCTTGGCTATACTGGCCTGCTGTCCATGGCGCAAGCGGTATTCTATTCAATTGGCTCTTACGCCGTGGCCCTGTGCACAACGCGGATGGATATCGGCTGGTGGGGCGGCATGTTCCTGGGACTAGTGCTGGCCGCCCTTATGGGACTGTTTTTGGGCTTCGCCTCTCTGAAAGTCAGCGGCCGCTATCTGGCCATGGTGACGATCTGTGTGCAAGTGGTATTTGCGCTGGTGCTGATGAACTGGCGGGAAGTGACCAACGGCGCAGATGGCATCAGCGGGATTGGGCGCCCATGGCTGTTTACAGAACTGGATGACGCGCAAAAATTCTGTTGGTTTTCCCTCGCTGTACTATTTATTTGTGTGCTGATTATCTGGGCTTTGAAGACCAGCAAGCTGGGCCGGTCCATGCGCGCGGTACGGGAAAATGAAATGGCTGCCGAGTGCTTGGGTGTCAACACGCTGCGGGTAAAGGTCATCGCCTTCCTGATCTGCGGTGTGCTGGGTTCTCTTGGCGGGTCGCTGTATGCATCCGGTTTCCTGTATATCAGTCCGGATTCTTTTGTGTATCAGAATTCTGTGGATTTCCTGTCTATGGTTCTGGTCGGCGGCACAGATTCCGCCTTTGGCGCAGTAATCGGTGCGTCCATTCTGACCTTCCTGCCGGAAGCGCTGTGTGATCTGGAGAGTCTATATCTGGTTATCTATGGATGCATTATCATCGTTGTGATCATATTTATGCCGGATGGTCTGTGGGGCTATGTGGATCGCTTTATGCGCCGCTTCTCCAAGAAAAAGATGCTGCCTGAAGTCAAACAGGCTCTGGCGGTTGGCGAGTGCGATTGTGACGAGGTGCTGCATATTGAGAATATTGGCATGCACTTTGGTGGACTGAAGGCACTGGACGGCGTTGATTATGCGGTGCATAAAGGAGAAATCCATGCCCTTATCGGACCAAATGGCTCCGGTAAGACCACCTGCATCAACGTCATATCCGGCATCTATACGCCCACCTTTGGCAAGGTTACTTTCCTGGGTGAGGAAATCACAGGCATGAAACCACATATCATTGCCCGCAAGGGGCTGACGCGGACGTTCCAGAACCTCAGACTTTTCTCAAAATTGAGTGTTTATGAAAATGTCCTGGTTGGTTCCCAGCGCGCAGGAGGCAGCGAAGAAGAGATCATTGATCGAGCGCTTGCTGCCATCGAGTTTGTCGGGCTGAAGGATGTCGCATACGAACAGTGTCGGAGCCTGCCTTATGGACATCAGAAACTGGTGGAACTGGCCCGAAACCTTGCGGGGAAGCCCAAGCTGCTCCTTTTGGACGAACCCGCCGCTGGCCTGAACGAGAGCGAAAAGGAAATGTTGGGCGACCTGCTGATCCGCATCCATAAAATGGGCCTGACGATGCTCCTGGTGGAGCACGATATGTCTTTGATCTCCAAATTGGCGACCAAGTGCACAGTCCTGAATTTTGGCGAGAAGATCGCTGACGGCGATGTGGACGAAGCCCTTACCGATCCTCAGGTCGTGGAAGCATACCTGGGAACGAAGGAGGTAAGTGAAGATGATGCTTGAGATGAAAGGCGTATCTGCGTCTTATGATGCGGTGCAGGCGATCCGGGACGTATCCCTTGAGGTAAACGAGGGAGAGATCGTTTGCCTGATCGGGGCGAATGGCGCTGGAAAGTCCACGACGCTGAAGGTCATTTCCGGACTGCTGCGTCCTAATGCGGGAGAGGTTATCTTTGAAGGAAAGCAGATCCAGAAAACAAAACCGGAAGAGATTGTCCGTCTGGGCATCTCGCATGTTCCGGAGGGACGGCGCGTGCTTCCCGGTCTGACTGTGCGGGAAAACCTGGAGCTGGGCGCTTCTGTCCGCAAGGGTCTGAGCAAAGCGGACTTGAATAAGGAAATCGAGCACCAGTATGAACTGTTTCCGGATCTGGGACGTCTGCGCAATGCCTTGGGCTGGACATTGTCCGGCGGCCAGCAGCAGATGCTGGGCATTGCCCGGGGCTTGATGGCCCGGCCCAAGATGCTGATGATGGATGAGCCCTCCCTTGGCCTGGCGCCGATTATCGTCAAACAGGTTCTGGAGACAACAAAGCGCATCAGCAAGGAGTTTGGCACCACTGTACTGTTGGTAGAGCAGAACGCCAGCATGGCGCTGTCTATTTCAAACCGCGGTTATGTGATGGAAACCGGAAGGATCACTATGTCCGGTACATCGAAAGAGCTCCTTTCCAATCCTCAGGTGAATGAGGCGTATCTGGGCGGACGCAGCCGTAAGCTCAAAGGCTGAGTTTTGCAGTATGGAAAAAGGCCGGCTTTGTCCGAAAAGGCTGCCGGCACAGAAAACAAAAGAAACAGGGGGGAATAAGCACGGTTATGAAAATCGCTGTAATGGGTGCAGGCGCAATGGGTGCAATGGTGGGCGGACGCCTCGCCAAAGCCGGCAACCAGGTGTGGCTGGTGGATGTGTGGAAAGACCATGTGGAAAAAATGCAGAGGGATGGCCTGCTGCTGGAGACCAGCGAAGGCGTCCAGACACTTCCGGTTTCCGCAACCACTCGGGCGATGGATGTCCGAGATCAAGGCGGATATATGGACTTGGTGATTATCTTTGTCAAAGGCCTCTATACAGAGCAAGCCATTCAGGATGCGAAGGTTTTCATCCATGATGATACCTATGTGCTCACAGTGCAGAATGGTGTGGGCAATGCGGATATATTGGCAAAGTATGTTCCGCCTGAACGTGTCCTGATGGGGACCACTCTGGCCGCAGCCATCCTGCTGGGGCCCGGCCATGTTCGGGACTCCACAGCCGGCTCACCCTTTACGCAGATCATGCCGCTTCACGGGGAGATAACACCGGATGTACAACGCATTGTGGAAACCCTACAGGGCGCCGGACTGGAGGCAGAGGCCACGCCAGAGGCGGAGACCGCTATCTGGAAAAAGCTTGTGGTCAACTGCTGTACCTGTGGGATTGGCACCATCACCAGACTATCCTGTGGACAGGTTTGCGAGGAGCCAGACGGCGCTGCACTGGTGTCTGAGGTGATCCGCGAGGTTTGCGCCGTGGCAAACGCCAAGGGACTGCATCTGGACTACAAGGAAAATCTGGAGCACTTCTTTGCGGTGTACCGGTCCAGCACGCACTATGCCTCCATGGTTCAGGACGCCAAGAAAAAGGCGCAGACAGAAGTGGAGACGATTACAGGCGCAGTGGTCCGGGAAGGAAAGCGCCTGGGCGTGCCAACGCCGGTCAATACCACAATTTACCATTTGATTCGCATGATCTCCAGCCACTACAACGATCAGATGTATTGATATGTTTGTGCATTTGATCGGAAGGAGGAAGTTACGAATATGAGCATGGTATCTGAACTGCTGAAAGATGTCCAACTGCCGCGTATGGTGAAGGTGCGCCAACTCCTGCCGCGGGACTCCATATCTGGCGAAGAAGTCCCGGGAGTAATCCATGACCTGCTTCAACCGGAGAAGTTTTCCGGAAAAATCCGGCCAGGTATGCGGATCTGTATCACCTGCGGCAGCCGGGGCATGGCGAACCTTGCCCAAATTATCCATTCCATTGCCGACTTCTGCAGAGAACGGGGCGCGGAACCTTTTGTGATACCGGCTATGGGCAGCCATGGCGGCGCCACAGCGCAGGGGCAGCTGGACGTTTTGGAGAGCCTGGGCGTGACAGAGGAATCTGTGGGCTGCCCCATCCTCTCCAGTATGGATACGGTAGTGGTGGGGCATTCCCCTGAGGGGCTGGAAGTGCGCATTGATAAGTATGCCGCAGAAGCTGACGGAATTATCGTATTTGGAAGGATCAAGGCGCATACTGCATTCCATGGGCCCTATGAGAGCGGCATTATGAAAATGATGACCATCGGCATGGGCAAGCAGCAGGGTGCAGAGAGCTGCCACTCCACTGGTTTTAAACATATGGCTTATCTGGTGCCGACCTTTGGGAGGATTATTCTGCAAAATGCGCCGATCCTGTTTGCGGTGGCAACACTGGAGAATGCCTTTGACGAGACGCGCCGTCTGGTTGCCCTTGCACCGGAGGAGATTGACACAGAAGAGCCAAAATTGCTTCTGGAAGCGAAAGCCACGATGCAGCGAATCCTATTCCCTGACTGCGACGTTTTGGTTGTGGATGAAGTGGGAAAAAACATCAGCGGCGAGGGGATGGACCCAAATGTTACCGGAACCTTTGCTACACCCTACGCCAGCGGCGGAATTCAGGCACAAAAGCGCTGCGTACTATCCCTGACGGAAGAAACCCATGGGAATTTCCATGGGCTGGGAATGGTGGATGCGATTTCGGATCGGGTTTTCCGGGAACTGGATTTTGATATCACGTATCCCAACACGATCACCAGCACGGTTTTGAGCTTTTCCAAGATTCCCCTGGTTATGAAAAATGACAGGGAAACCCTCCAATTGTGTGTGAAGACCTGTGTGGAAGTGGATAAAAAGAAGATCCGCATGATCCGCATCAAAAACTCTTTGGATGTGGAGTACATCTACATTTCGGAGGCGATGCTGGAGGAGGCGCGGGCCAATCCCGAACTGGAAATCGTTGGAGAACCGGAAGAGATCCCCTTTGACGAAGCAGGGAACATCGTCGGCCTGCGCCGACTTTGAGACGGTGCCGTTGGATTACGCGGACACAGCAATCCCTGCTGGCATAATAGTAACATAATTAAAAGGAGAGAATTTACATGAAAAAGAAACCCTCTATCCTGGACTTCCAGCGCTATAAGGAAGAAGGCCAGAAGTGGACCTGGTCCATCTGCTATGACTACACCATGGCCAGCATCATCGACGAGAGCAAAACGGAAATGATCCTGGTGGGAGATTCTCTGGGCAACGTCATCATGGGCGCCGGCTCCACGGTTCCTGTGACGCTGGATATCATGGTTCACCATATCCACAGCGTAGTGAAGGGCGCGCCCAACACCTTCATCGTGGGCGACATGCCCTTTGGTACTTACAACGTCAGCGACGAACAGGCTGTCGCCACCGCCAACCGCATTATGCAGGAGGGGGGCAGCGACTGCGTGAAGCTGGAAGGCGGCGCCAACATGGCTCCCCGGATCGCGGCCATTGTCAACGCTGGTATCCCTGTTATGGCGCACATCGGCCTGACGCCCCAGTCCATCAGCGCCCTGGGCGGGTTCAAGGTGCAGGGCAAGGACCGCTCCGTTGCGGACAAGCTGGTTGCGGACGCCGTAGCTGTGGCGGAAGCGGGGGCTTTTGCCATCTGCCTGGAATGCATGCCCAGCGTGGTGGCCAAGAAGATCACCGAGACGGTGAAGATCCCCTGCGCCGGCATCGGGGCAGGCCCCTACTGCGATGGGCAGGAGCTGAACCTCTATGATATGACCGGCCTGTTCGGCGACTTCAAGCCCAAGTTTGTCAAGCAGTATCTACAGCTCCGCAAGCCCATCGTGGACGCGCTCAACCAGTTCTATGATGAGACTTGCGCCGGAGCCTTCCCCACGCCGGAGTACAGCTATAATGCCCAGGTGGAGGGGTATTAATATCGCAGATTGCTATGGATGTGCCAAGGCGGCGGACGCTGATCTCTGCTGAGGCCAGCCCTCCCAGTGGGATGCTGCGGGCAGCGCCGATTTGCTGCCCGCAAGGAGAACAACGAAGCAATTTCAGCGCAGGAGGCATGAAACATGAGAAGCGACATCACAATTGAAGGCATCAGCCGCTCTCCCCACAGAGGGTTGTATTATGCGGCGGGAGTTTTGCCGGAGGAACTGGGGAAGAAACCCATTATCGGAATTGTCAACACTTACAACACCACTATGCCCGGACACAATCACCTGGACCGGCTCACCAGGGCGGTTCGGGACGGCGTATTGGAAGCTGGCGGCATTCCCATGGAGTTTTCCACGATTGCGATCTGCGACGGAATCGCAACCGGGCATTATGGCATGCATTATCCCCTTGCAAGCCGGGAACTGATTGCAGATTCGGTGGAATGTATGGCGGAGGCGAACGCCTATGACGGTTTGGTCATGGTTACTGCCTGTGATAAAATTACACCGGCAATGCTCATGGCCTCTGCCCGCTTGAATGTGCCGGCTATCCTTATCACCGGCGGCCCGATGCTGACAGGTCTCTGGAAGGGGAAGAGCCTGTGTTATTCGGACCTTGTAGATTCCCAAGGGCTATATAAGCGCGGGATTATCACCAAAGCCGATATGGATGAGATCGAGGAGAATGCTTTGCCCACCTGCGGCTCCTGCAATATGCTGGGTACAGCAAACTCCATGAGCTTTCTAACGGAGGCAATGGGCATGTGCCTGCCCGGCGCAGCGCTTCCCGCAGTCAGCAACAAGAAAGTTGCCATCGCCAAACGCACGGGGCAAAAAATTGTGGAATTGGTCAAAAAAGGCATTACTCCGGATAAGATTATCAACCATGCCGCGATTCATAATGCCCTTGCAGTGGATATGGCGATTGGAGGTTCTTCCAATACCATGCTGCATCTGCCCGCGATTGCAAATGAGGCGGGGGTCCCGTTCTCCTTTGCCGAAGTTGAAGAGATTTGTGCCAAAGTTCCGCATTTGGTGAAGATGAAACCTTCCGGCGATATTTACCCGGATCAGTTTGCCGACGCAGGCGGCGTTACCGCGCTCATGGCCAGGATGAAGGAATATGGGCTGCTGGAGGATAACCTGACGGTGACCGGCAAGCCGCTGTTTGAGAACTTGGAAGGGGTTCAGGTTTTTGACGATTCCATCATACGTACGAAGGATACCGCCTATTCTCAAACCGGTGCGTTAAAGATCATGTATGGAAACCTGGCGGAAGAAGGAGCTGTCTGCAAAGTGGCCGGCGTCCTGCCGGAAATGCTGGTGCATAAGGGTCCGGCCCGGGTCTTCGATCAGGAAGAGCCGGCGGTGAAAGCCATTTATAATGGGGAAGTCAAGCCGGGGGATGTGGTTGTTGTCCGGTACGAAGGGCCGAAGGGCGGTCCGGGTATGCGAGAGATGCTGACTTTTACCGGCGCAATGTTTGGCATGGGGCTTGCGGACAGCGTGGCAATCCTGACAGACGGACGTTTTTCCGGAGCCACTCACGGCGCGGCGATTGGGCATATTTCGCCGGAAGCGGCGGATGGCGGTCTGCTGGCCTTTGTGGAAGACGGCGATATGATCTCTATCGACATTCCCAGTGGAAAGGTGGAACTGCTGGTGGATGAAGCGGTGATTGCGGCGCGCAAAAAGGGCTGGAAGGCCCCGGCACCGGATGTGAAGCCCGGCAGCTATCTAGACCGCTACGCAAAGCAGGTCCGCTCTGCCATGACGGGCGCCATCCTCAAGCGGGACTGAGGCGGAAGGCCATTTGCGTCCTTTTCCAAAAAGAAAAAATAGTCTTGAGAGTGCTTAGGCGTTTTCAAGACTATTTTTTATGGTGCGGGAGGGTGCATATACCATTGCGCGCCGTCCAATAGGGAAAACCCTGAAACCACAATGATTGCAG
>CALWOS010000296.1 GCA_944383185.1 uncultured Oscillospiraceae bacterium | reverse complement strand
CAGCGCGCCCTCAGCGAAGCCCGCACGGCGCGCGGCCTCGTTGGCCGCGAGGACGATGTGGTGAGCGTCGATCAGCCGCGCAGAGCCGGGAAAGGCGTCCCAATCGCGGTGAAACTGCGCGATGGCTTCGCTGTCCCCGGGCTGGAGGGCGTCGCGCAGCTTGAGGGTCTGAATGGGCGCGCGCGTCGTGATGTTGCGGACGCCTGCGCGCAGGAGCCAGACGAGATCGGCGGGGTCGTTGATCGTCCAGATGGAGAGGCGCTCGGGGGCGCGCTCCAGCAGGGGAGACGCCGTTTTCAGGTCGAGGTTGGCGATGGAGAGGCCCTTTTCCGCCGCTCCCTCCAATGGATCGGTTCCCTCGGGCAGCAGCGAGCTGTTCAGCCAGACGTCCATGCCGGTCTCGCGGGCGAGCGCGATTTCCGCGTCGTCGAGATCGCCCGTCAGCACGACGCGATCCGCCATTCCGAGGGACGCCGCCAGCGCCGCGACGCTTCGCGTCAGGCCAAAGTCCTTGAGGTCGCAGTTGATCTTCAGACATTCCTGCTTTTGAACCTCAACGAGCGCATCCTCCAGCAAAGTCAGCCCGCGGGCGCTGGCCGGCGCGTCGTGCGTGAGCACCAGCTGACCGTCCACTTCGCGCACATCCACCTCGATGGCATCCGCGCCCAGCGCGCAGAGCGTGCGAATGCCGGAAAGCGCGTTGGCCGGCGTGTTTTCCGCGCCGGCGTGCGCCGTAATCATCGTAGAAAAGGTCATGGCTGTTTTTCCCTCCCGCACCTATTATGGCACAGAAACCGCCGCGCGTCAAGCGCGGAGCGGACAGAAATAGGGCCGCTTCGCGAAGAAACGGCCCTGAACAAACGGTTTGGATTCAGGCAGTCAGGGATTGACTCTCGATCGCCTCAGGATTCAGTCACTGGATTTTTCGGACGTCTGCATGTACAGCCGTGATTCCGATCGTAATCCAACAGAGGCTTTATTCTGTTTTTTCCCGACGATGAGCACCATCGCGATGAAGACCGCGTCCAGCACAATCGTGCCGAAGCTCGCGCTTGAGGCAAGCGCGAAGAGCAGTTCGGCCGTTGCGCCGATCAGCAGCAATATTTTCATCGCGCTGAATCGGTCGACCAGCAGGCTCGCAGCGCCAAGTGCGATCCAAAAGACAGTCATTCCCAAGACAATCGTTACAAACTCCGCGTCGGTCGCAAGGGGAAGAAACTCATACGCGCCGGCGAACGCCGCCCCGAACGGGTAGCTTGCCGGATTCGATGAGCCGTTACGCATGAATAGCAATGAAATCACGGGAGCAGTAAACCAGATTGCCGCTATCGCAAGCCTGAAAAAACGCTTCAAAAACGTTCCCTCCGCTTCTGAGAAATCAAGGCTGCCTGCGCTACGAACCGTCTGCCCTCCTTTCTCCTTCATTTTACATCGGTTTTCGATTTTTGTAAAGGGACTCTATGGCGAAAATGTGGACTATCCAGATGTTTTTCACAAAAATATTCGGGACAATCGGGAAAATATCCCATGCGCATTGATTTCATGCAAAACAGACGCCGCGGCCTTGACATCTCGACCGGGCGCGCCTATAATGAAGACATCGCTTTCGGCGGGCCCGCGGGGCGGGCTTCGCGCGCAAAGCGCACACTGCAAAGATTCGAGGAATGCACATGAGAAAGACGCTGATCGCCGCGCTGGCGCTGCTGCTGGCGCTCTGCACGCCCGCGCTGGCCTTTGACTTTACGAGATTTGACGGCGTGGAAAACGTCGAAGTCGAGTACGATCCCGCCGACCCGACGTCCTACAACGTCCGCGCCGGCTTCAACGCCAGCGGGGAGTGGGCGCAGTTTGGCGGCCACATGGTCGTCCGCTATCTGAACGCGGGCCGCTCGGAGGAGCTCCCGCTGATCGTCGTGTCGTTCACGACCGACGGAACCGCGGCGGAAAAGCTGGAGATCCGCACCGACGCGCGGGAATACGAGGCCGCGTGCACCGACCTGACGCAGGCGGGCATGAGCGCCGTCGCGACGGAGGCGCCGCTGCTGGTGACGCCGGAATCCGCCGAAATGCTGGCGGACGTGGCCGCCTCCAGTTACGCGCGCGTGACGGTGGTGGGCGCAGACGGCGAAGGCTCCTTCTCCTTTCTGGTGAGCGACGAGGCGCGCGCGCTGCTTCAGCTCTTCTTGGACGAGTACGCGCAGGAGATCGCGCCCATGCTGTCGGAAGGCTCGACGCTGTCGCGCGTGTACGACGCGCTGACGCCCGCGGTCGCTGCCAGCGAGGCCGACGACCTGTCCGCCGCGGCGCAGGCCATCCGGACGGCGGAGTACGCCGAGCTGAAGAACGGGGATTCCAGCGGCGAGGTCGAGCGCCTTCAGCAGGCGCTGGCGGATCTGGGCTACCTCGACGGCGGCGTGGACGGCATCTTCGGCAAGAATACCGCCGCCGCGGTGGAGGCGTTCCAGCAGGCCGCCGGGCTGGAGGCCACCGGCGTGGCCGACGCCGACACGCAGGCGCGGCTGTACCTCGTCGCACTGGGCGACGGCGTCCAGCCGGAGCCGACCGAAGCGCCCGACGGGGACGCGGAATCCTGAGGCGGCGAGGCCGGAAAGCG
>CALWOS010000295.1 GCA_944383185.1 uncultured Oscillospiraceae bacterium | reverse complement strand
AACAGTATTCTAAAATGGTAGAATGTGCGACAGACCTCGCAGATTTTTTTCTTGATCAAGAAGGCGGTGCTTTCACATTGGCAGTAGTCTTCGAGATACTCCAGGTACTGCTACAGTCAGGTGAGCTGTCTGCGGCAAGTCTTGTGGTGGAAACCGTTTGCCAAGTAAATGAGAGTGAGTCCCCACTGGAATCAGATAAAGACTTAGGCAACTCTAGTCATAATATAGAAAGGTTTATCACCTTCTTGAATGAGGTTATCAATACAAGATTAGGATTATAATATCGATAATTTGTTGCTGATTATTATCTAGCCCCATCGTAAAAACTTGTAACAATGCTTCGAGAATTTGGGTGGCAGCCAAAATATTATCATTGTAATGCTAAAACAATTAATGTAATAACTAATTGGACAAAGCAAAAAATGATGGACAGATTTCTGGCGATAACTCGGGGTCAAAGAAACACATTTGGAATTGTCTGGTCTCATCAAAATTATATAGAGCTGCATTATATCTGGTCGGATTATAAGCATGGAAAACAGCATTCTCAAAATAATCATTAGTTAAAAAATGAATATCCTCATTACTTATTAAAATATCCGAATATGTTCCAAAGTCCAAGACAACTATAGCCATAGAGCATGTCCCTAAATTAGCAAAGAATCTACCAGTTTGAACAACATGTAAGATTCGTGCATCGATAAGGCTCTTTATCAAAGGATGCGCAAGATATGATTCATCTAAGACAAACCCTCGTGACCTCTTTTGGCGAACAATATAAGTTGATAATTCTGAGAGAAATTGTCGCTGTTGTGAAGATAATGCGTTTTCCTTATCCATGTGGTACCAGTCATTTGCAGCATTATAAACTACCTGAGAATCAATCCATGATCCTGAATCTCCAATTCCATCCAATTCTACAATACAACAATTGACTATGGAAATAAAATCTCTAGGATTTCCCTCTGATGCTCTAACTAGCAGAATCGCGCTCCTCAAATCACTAAAAAGCACTTGCATAAAATCCGTAATACTCACATCATTTATGACACCCCTCGCATTCAAGTGAGTCCAAAGTATTCTATATAAGTCGGAAAATACTTTCCGAGGGTTTTTATCATACATATAAATGTTATCAAGATCCATAGAAACACTTATATCTGCGCCAATTTCTAATCCATAAACAATATTATCTTGTTTTATGCAGTACTGTGTTCTATCTTTCACTACTGCAATTTTAAGAATAACAAATTTACTAGCAATAAGACATCTTCTCAAGAACTCAGCAAAATGAGGCTGAACATCTAAAGGAAGGTTAGACCACTCATCAATATAGATAATAAACCTTTTATTTGTAATTTCTGCTATCCTATTAATACATTGGTGAATATTCGGAAAGATAATTTTCTCGTAAGGAAGACCAGACATATTATGCTCAGATGCTGATTCGAGTTCACGTTGTTTTTGTTCGGAATTGTCAAAGAGCAAAGATATCGCAGAAGATATTGAAAGGTTTGCTGTTTGTGATGTGCTATTTGCCGCTTTTGTCTTCTTATTTTTATTACGTAGATATGTTTCTGCTTGTTCTCCCTTTATGTAGCATTCATCATGTAGTTGATTAAGCAAACTATTTAGTTCTATTGTGTCCTTATTTAAATCTGCATGCAAAGCTTCATCAAAGTAATCTAGTAGGTCCTTGTATATATAAAGAAGAAAATCTCTTATTAACTGAATTACTCGGTGTTTTTCTGGCAAAGCCGCATCAGATATGTCTGCAGCACTTCCTGTCGCTTTGCAGTCAAAGTAGATACCATGACATTCTGAGCTCTCCAACCTACTTTTGAGCACGAGCAAAATATGAGTTTTTCCCGTTCCTCTTCTTCCTTGAATAATTTGGTGGTTCCTATTTGTTAAATGGGAAATAATATTACAATCATAAAATGAATCAATAATATTTTCGGGGTCTTCGCGCTCAGTCCGAATAGCAATTTGCTGAATGGCTTTTTTAACAGTTGCATTCGCTAATATGGACGCCACAAACACCACACCTCTCTATAACGTTTACAGTTTTCTCTTACAATACATTCTCGCTGTGTTCTTTAAAATCACATCCATTTTGGAATCTTGCAAATTGTTCGCCTCCAATATGTAATTCGGGCGTAAGTTTTTCTACTATTATAGCAATCTTTGGAAGGGCTGTATATACCATGGATGAAACCAATGCAGGTCCCCAACATTTTTGATAAAGGAGAGGGCGTGTTCTATCTTGGTTGTCCAATCGTTGATGAGAAACCCGAAACAGCAGTTGGCAATGCCACATAGGATCGTGCAAATCATACCATTATTAAAAGAGAGGAAATATGCCAATGAGCATCCCATCCGATGGCGGCGCCGGAAAAGGCGCCGCCTTTTTTTCTGTCCAAATGGCCCTGTTCCAGCACTGCACCCACAAGCTGAACGCCCCGGAACCCCCGGCAGGACCCTTGCCTGACCCAGTTTGCACCCGCTTAGACCTGTGCCAGGACTGCCCCTATCCGTCCCATGGTTTTATCTGCTGGAGTGACAAAGAGAAATGTCTGCGGACGCGCATGCGAGAAATCAATGCAGAGGAGGAATGCCCTGATGTTTCGTGCGATACTCAGCAATCCACAGCGCCCTGAATATGGCCAGATCACCATCCCCTTTCCCTTGAGGGAAGACGCATATCCCCAGACGCTGGAGCTGCTTCGGTCGTTGGATTTGGGGGATCCCACCGGGCGGGACTGCTTGGTCGACGAGATCAGTGGCGGATATTCTGTCCTGAAGCGGCTGGAAGGCGGCATGGTCAACCTCGATGAGTTGGACTATCTGGCCAAACGGCTGGAGAGCTTTGACGATGACCAGGGTATCCAGTTCGAAGCCGTCGCCGCAGCCAGAGACATATCCTCTGTCGAGGACTTTATTACGCCCACGATGGCTTTGGGTGCAGTCCCCACGCCATTGGCCGTTCCATTCGCTGCACCTGTCTCGGAGACGGAGAGCACACGCGCTGGAACCGGGCCGACTTCATCGGCGTGCTGAAGGACGAGTTTCTGCCGGACT
>CALWOS010000294.1 GCA_944383185.1 uncultured Oscillospiraceae bacterium | reverse complement strand
ACAAGAATGTCCTCTTCTACAATTCCTTCGATCACATCCCTTGCTTTCTCCATCAGGATTGCGACAACATCCTCTTTCGTCATGCCGCCGCTTACCCTCAGATTTCCGCTTCCATTGATGTTAATGTTAATTTCCTTGCTGGTGCTTTTAGAATCGCCGCCTGCGCCTGTATCGGCTTTCAGAGGCATATCTGGCGTGGATGCTATCGGTGCATCATCGCCCATCAGCCCCAAACGCTCCCCGGCCTGCGTCCACAATCCCATAGCGTTGTCAGAACCATCCAGAGGGATAATCGCCTCTGGACCTGCCTCAGCCACAAGACCGTAATGAGGTTCTTCAAAAATACCGCCGCTCGCATGAGCATATACAGTTGCGGTTCCGGATCCTCCACCGGAAAACGTGATGGTCTTGGACGGGTTCGCAATACTGTAATTTACCGTGATGCTCGCATTGGTGGTTGCAGTGAAGGTCTTATTAAATGCCGATGCAAGGGCAGACTGGAACCTGGACGAAAAGCTGTTTGTCGTAGATGAGAAATTATCCGTTCCCATCTGAGAAGTCACATTCGCCGTTGCGGTTGATTCTATCGTCTGCTGTCCTAATGCTGACTGCGTGGCTCCTGTCACCTGTGACGTATCAATATTTCCAGGTACATATACCAGATTCGTCACAATCTCCTGTGTTGCCGCCCTGGATGACAATTCCTGTGTGGCGGCAGCCTCCACCTGTGAGGTGTCCGTGGTTCCAGGTACATACGTTGTATTTGTTACAACTTCCTGATTTGCCGTTTTCGAGGAAAGCTCCGTGTTAGCCGCATTCTCCACCTGAGATGTATCGGTAGTTCCTGGAACAACCGTGGTGTTCTGCGTCACGGTTTTATCAACTTCCGTGTCCTTTCCTGCGGCTGCCTGTGCCGCCGCTTCTGCCTCCTCACCTGCCTGAACTGCTCCGGAAGAATCCACCTCTCCGGCTTTGGTAGTAACATCCACGTCTGCCGTGGTTTCTACTTCCATACCGTACTGCTCAAGGTACGCCTGCACCTCTGCTTCTGTCATTCCGGTCAGTTCTGCAATCTGGCTGACATCCAGATCCATTCCGGCAAGGGCAACCGTGAGACCTTCCAGTGTTACAGGTTCCGAAGTAGTTTCCGCAAGGGCAATATCCAGAGCATCTTTCAGTTCCTGTGGTGCAGACTGTGTTCCATCCTGGATTGCCTTCACCAGAGCGTCATTCGCTGGATCAGCGACCATCTGATTTGCAAATACCTGCCATGCCGCATCCGCATCACCAGCCGCCGCTCCCAACTGCATCGCCTCATTGAACGATGTCATAAGTTCCTGCGGGATCGCCTGTCCGACATTTCTGTACTCATCAATGATAGATGAGATTGCGTCAACGTCAGGCTTCATCTCCTCATAGATACTGGCGAGTGCTTTCTGGTCTGAACTGCTGAACAGCCCGGAATAAATCTGCGCTACAGTGCCGCCGTAATCCAACTGGTTAAAAGCGCCCACTATGTCGTCCATTTCAAACAGGTTTCTGGCGCTGTCTATGAAGGACTGCGCATCGCTCTCCATAGTTTTGTAGTTATCATCCAGCAATTTCCCGTAGGTATCTGATAGGGTGTTCCTTTCAAAATCCACACTGTTCTTGAGTGCGCTGGCTTCCATGTTGCGGGCAGCCTCGGCCACCATGCTTTTATACATTTCAGCCTCGGATTCAGACAGCCTTCCGCTGTTCATCAGCCCGTTGATCGTCGAATATACTTCCTCGGACGCCTCATCAACAGCCTGTAAAGCCTCTTCCCTCTGCTCTCCAAGTTCTGAGATCATCTCGGTAAAAGTGTCAGATGTGAGGTCTTTACCGCTTAACGAACCGTATTTCTGTCCGAGAACATCCATAGCCGCCTCGGAATCAGCTTCTTTCCAACTGTTGAGGATGGTATTCATCTTCGACTGGAGAATGGAAATAGCAGCCTGCTCATTGGCATCCAGAACCCCATCGACCATGGCTTTTTCCACGGCTGATGATAACTGTTCTGAGAGATTTTGCATTTCCAGTTCATCTGCCGCCGCCCACTGCTCCATCTGTGCAACAAGCGTCTGCCCTTCCTGGGTATTGCCGAGCATGGTTTCAACCGTAATCGTAGCGGCGTATGTCCGGCTTTCCAGTTCCTCCATACTGCTCTGGATGAAGGTGTCAATATTATCCACATACTCACTGACATCTTCCTCGTTCCAGGTGACTCCTATGCTCGCCATCCATTCCAGAGAATCGTTCTCCGCAAGAGCGGCTTCGGCCTGCTCTGCCAGTTCGTCAGCGTTTTCAAATTCATTCAGGGCAGCCTCAATATTTACCAGATACTTTGCGTTCAGGATTCTACCTGCCGCTCTCTCCAACTGTTCTGCACTCAGTTCAATATCCCCAAAGTGCTCTTCCAGACTGTTTTCAATCTGCATCTGGTTATAATTGTTGATAGCTGTTGCAATCGCCACCACAGCCGCAGTCACAGCGGCGGCGGCAATTCCAAACTTTCCGGCTGCCGGAACCATAGAGCCAAGGTTACTAATAAACCCTTTTATACTTGTCGCTTCTTTCGCAGCCGTGCCGATCCCTTTTATCGCTCCTCCAATCGGGGAAAGTGTCTTCGCAAGACTTCCAG
Source organism: uncultured Oscillospiraceae bacterium (assembly GCA_944383185.1). GTDB lineage: Bacteria > Bacillota > Clostridia > Oscillospirales > Oscillospiraceae > CALWOS01. The sequence goes on along the minus strand of CALWOS010000294.1, from coordinate 515 downwards.
CCTTGCTTATAAGAGATGTACTCCCTTTCGCAAGAATCCCGGCACTGAGCCAGGATGTCAGACCTGCTTTCTCCCCTCCGGGAAGGATCTTTGCCGCATCCGAGAATAAAGCGCCCAGACCTTTTGTGATCAGGTTTTTTCCATCTCCGCCGATCCATTCCATGAATGGTTCCGCAATAATCTCATTCCAGGCGATATTCACTTTTCCAAACAGATCTGCATTTTCCCACTCATCAGAATTTACCATTGTGGAAACTCTGGACTGGAAATTATCAATCTTCACATCCAGGAAATCAAATACTTTCAGTCCTGCCTCCTGAATGTCCGGAAGAATACCGGAAATGGAGTCTGCTATCCCTGCTACATAAGGAGCAAGTCTCTCTCCCCAGCTCAACTGCAATGTCTCCATCTGACCGCCGAGCTGTTCCAACGTTCCTGCAAGATTGTCCTGCATGGTCTCTGCCATACGGTCAGCCGCCCCTGCGGAATTGTCAATCTGTGCAGCAAGTGACTCA
>CALWOS010000293.1 GCA_944383185.1 uncultured Oscillospiraceae bacterium | reverse complement strand
AATGAACGAATTCAGCTTAAAACAAAACTGACTCCACTTGAAAAGCGAAGTCAGTATGTTGCTTAAAACCTGATTTTATCTACCATAGGGTGTTTTTGTACTGTCCGTACAAATTGGGGCAGTTCAAACTGGAACTCCGTCTCGGCCACAGGTTTTTCTCTTATTCTCGTTATAAACTATATGCTTCCATCATCAGCCGCATCCCGACTTTCATCCCCTCCTCAAATGCACTTTTCTCCCAGGCACAGCACACGCTTCCCTGTGGGCATTGAACACTCGTTGAACTTGGTCGGCGGCATCGGACTTATAAACGCCGGCAGTAATCAGCAGCTTGCGCACCTTGATGTGATTAAGGTCCAGTTCGTCAGCAATCGTCTGGAGGGAAGGATGCTCCTCTTTATCATAGAGAGCCACAGCTTCATCTAGTTCTTTCGATCTGCCGTGTGATGAAAATGCAGATTCCGATTTTCAGGGTGCTTTGCCCGGATGTGCTCCGTTACACGGTCGATATTTTGCATCAGTTCCACCGGATGCTGGAACGCATAGGTATTGACTCTCTGCACAAGATATGACTTGATTTTTGCCATGCCCGAGCCATCATCAATGATATAATTGGTCTTGTAGGTATGGTTCACATTGCCCATCTTCACCTCTTCATACGAGAAAAAAGGGTCTTTGATGCAGAACGCATCTCCAATCTGTTTCAGTTTACGGGCAATATCTAGATTCATATCCGCATTCATCGAAGTCATCTTCTTTCACTACGCTTTATGGTTTTCGTCCGTATCTTATTCAACCGTCACGCTCTTTGCAAGATTCCGAGGTTTATCAACATCAAGTCCCTTTGCCACGCTGACATAGTAGCCCAGTAACTGCAGAGGAACAACTGTAAGGCTCCCCACGAAATGTTCATCTACCCGCGGAACATATACCGTGAAATCGACATGATCTTCCGTTTCATATTTCCCAAAGATTGTCAGCCCCATCAGATACGCGCCACGGCTCTTGCACTCGACCATATTACTGATTGTCTTCTCGTACAGCTCGCTCTGCGTCAGAACTCCAATCACCAGCGTACCGTTCTCAATCAGACTGATTGTTCCGTGCTTGAGCTCACCAGCCGCATACGCCTCGCTGTGAACATAGGAGATTTCCTTGAGCTTCAGACTTCCTTCCAACCCCACAGCGTAGTCAATCCCGCGCCCAATAAAGAACACATCATGCGCATTGGCATACTTCGCCGCAAACCACTGAATGCGTCCTTTGTCTTCAAGAGCCCTTGTAATCTTATCCGGGAGCGTCAGCAGCTCGGAGATGTAGTAACTGTACTGCTCCTCGGTAATCATACCACGCACGAAGGCGAATTGTACCGCCAAGCAATCTACTGCGACGAGCTGTGCGCTGTATGCCTTCGTCGTTGCGACAGAAATCTCAGGCCCAGCCAGGGTATACAGAACATGATCGGCTTCCCGGGCGATACTGCTGCCAACCACGTTCACCACAGCCAGTGTCTTGATTCCCTTTTCCTTGGCAAGTCGAAGTGCCGCAAGGGTATCAGCAGTCTCTCCAGACTGGCTAATTACGATAACCAAGGCATTCTTGTTCAGAGGCATCTTTCTGTACCGGAACTCAGATGCCAATTCAACACGCACAGGAATTTCAGCCAGATCTTCAATCACATACTGGGTTTCCATGCCTACATGCCAAGCAGAACCACAGGCCACGATATAAACCTGTTCGATCCTTTTAATCTCTTCCTCTGTCAGCCCAACTGCACTCAAATCGATTTTTCCATCTTTGATGACCGAGTTCAGCGTATCCGACACGGCTTTGGGCTGTTCGTGGATTTCCTTCATCATGAAATGCTCGTAGCCTGCCTTCTCAGCTGCCTCGGCATCCCATTTTATATCTACGGTTTCCTTCTGGACTTCATCACCATCCAGATTGTAGAAGTGGGCTTTCCCCGGCATCAGTTTGGCAAACTCATGGTTTCCAATGTAATAGACATTCCGGGTATATTTCAGAATGGCAGGCACATCGGAAGCGACATAGGTCTCTCCATCCGAAATGCCGATAATCATCGGACTGTCCTTACGCGCCACCCAGATCTCACCCGGATAGTCCTTGAACATCAACTCCAGCGCATTCTCAATTTCGGTACAGGGACGCACCAAGAGTAAATGTCCGAGAAAACGCCGCCAGATTTGTCATTTTTTCCTGTAACGCATCGAAATTAAGGAATCGATTCGGCGTTGTGTCTGAAATCATCTTTCCTGAAACACCAACAACCTAGATCCCTCGTCTTCTTTTCGTTACACTCGTGATGAAAAGCACAGGTACTTCCCGAATTTATCATTCTATTCAACCATTGATTCACATCAATTAATATCCTTCATCCATTAGCCACAGCAAATTGACACAAATCAATCCATATTTCCAAGAGTACTGCCGTTCCATCATCTAGAACCGCACTATCTCTACGAGATATGTAAAAAGAAATAATATCCAACAAATAAGACTGCAGTGCGATCTCCGGATGCTTAAACAATCCTTTCAGGCACCCACTATTACATTCTCGCTGATAGAGTGCATATATCTCCTGCGGCTTCAGTTTTTGTTCAAATACTGCAGTTTGACAGAGGTAATGAATCGCATCCAAATACGCTGGATATTGCAAGGCTGCATATTCAAAATCAAAAACAAAGAGTTTACCATTTTCAACAAAGGAATTCCACGGGGTAAAATCCCTATGGTATGCCGAAAAATGACGAATTCCCTGATAGTATTCGGTTAAATTATTGTAAACTAAACGCAGTACACGAGTACTAAATCCGTTCTCTTCCAGAATACAGAGTCGTTCCTGTAATCTATGAATCGACCCGTAAAAATCGGTCTGAGCAAAATCCATTGTCACCTGTGTACGTTCAGCCAGTTGATGAATGAATTCTAATTCTAATAAACCGAGCTCATGTCGCACACGAGATTTTAGGGTCTTTATTGTAGTCTGAACAAAAACAAACTGATTATCCTCAAATGCCTCACATCGAATGCATTTTGGAATATTTTCAATTCCACAGTCAGACAAGTACTTCAATACGTTCTGCTCATGTTGAAAAATCTTGAAAATTTCTTGGTTTTTGGTCACTTTACAGTAGCCAAGTATCTTATTTCCCATGCTGATTTGAACAGTTACCTTCTGATGAATTCCAGGCGTTCCCAAAAAGGCCGCAAATTGGATATCAGCTCCATCCGCATAAATATTTGAGAGGTATTTCTGCAAATCCTCCGGTATCCCATCTTTCTGCTTCTGAATCCCCAGCATTCTAAGCCCAACCTCAGATACAACAGGTAGTCTAATCAAAGTTGGAATCATCTGCTTTAGCGCCTTTCCCTTTGCAGAAGATGGCTGATACAGGCATAACGCTGTTTTCAAATTTCTACACGGTAAAATCCAGGTTTTCTGATCTTTGTTAGTGATGCGAATGTATTTTTCCATACCTCTCCTTAAATTTCAACAGCATACAGCAATGGCGCATTTCTATTCTTCTCAGACATAACGGAAAGATTCACTTTAACCATCCCACCGCAGGTCCAGTCGATGGCAACTGCCGGGTCATTCCACGCAAAGCTTGCTGCACATTCTTTATTATAAAGATTGTCGGTAAAATATTCCAGCTCCGTGTTTTCTTCTAGCGTAATAAAGCCGTGGGCATAGGAGTTCGGTATATACATGAGATACCTGTTTTCTTCTGAGAGTACAAAACCACACCACTGGCCATAGGTAGGCGAGTTTCGATCAATGTCAATGCCCACAGAATAAAGCGAACCCTTTGTGCAGCGGACAACCTTTGCCTGCTCAAATGGATTTTTCTGGAAGTTGGGGCCGCGGATAACACCGGACTGCTCTGTAAAGGAATGGTTCAGTTGGCATACGCTCTCAAATTTAAGCCCCAGTTTCTGTAAATCTTTCGAACAAAACGGGACGAAAAACCATCCCCGCTGATCCCGGATTACAGGGGACTCCAGCAAACAACAAGCTAATTTCTTTTGAATAATATTCATATTCCGTTCCACTATTTCAAAATTGTTTATAAAATGCCCCTCTTAATATAGTTTCTGAAGGAAAGCAAACTTGTCTGTGTAAATAAGCTTATAATAGCACACTAAAATGCCAATCGTCACAAGGAACAAAACAATATTTCCCTGCTTCGGCAGTATCGGCAGGAATCTCATGAAAGCTTTCGACGCGTATATTACCAATACATGCGTAAAATACACTACCTGACTTATTTTTCGATAAGATATCGTAGTGATTTTTTCTGGCAAGACATTTCCCAATTCCAAGAAAATAATAAAAATACAATAACGATATAGTATACCCGTATAGGGAATGCATAATGGATGGCTCCCAAACAGGTTATTTATAAGCAGTACTGCAGCTAACCCACAGAATCCCCCGACACTCCAATTATGTAGGTATCGTCTTTTTAATACGGCAATCAAATAGCCACCCACATAATAACTTCCATAAAAGAGAGCATTATTGTAACTAAGAAATACGTCGATATACCAGCTCTGTATTTTTTCAATCACCGGCGTTTTGAAGCAGTCCAAGGCCAACAGAGGCGGTATCATCGTCATGAACTGTAGAAAAAGAAACAGAAAAACAAGTGTCGTGTTCTTATTCCGCAATTTCAGTATTGCCATTGTGACGAGCGAAATCACGATCAACGCATACACATACCATATCGCTCCTCCCGGACCATAAACAACCAGCCTATGGAATCCGTTCAGAAGCACATCTCCAATATTTTCCTGGGACAGAACGCTTTTCAGTAAATCGATAAGAAAGTACATCCCCCCCCAGATACCGTATAACCTAAGCAATGATTTAACACTTTTTCTTATTACCTCAGGCCGTCTATCACTATCTAAGTATTTATTGCCGCATAGGAAACCAGAAATGATAAAGAAAACAGGCACAGCAGCAGACATAAAATAGCGCATAAGAGGACGGTAAACTGCTGGTGTATCGAGCAATAGTTCTGTATGAATAGCAACGACCACCCAGGAAAAGAAAAATTTTGCTATATCTAAGCCTTTATACTGTCGCTTCAATTATATATCCTCCCCTTATCGCATATTTATCGATTTTTCAGAACCACATTCAGTTTAGAACTGCAATTTCCAATCCACTTGTAATACAGCTTAGAAATGGCAAAGCAAATAAGACATTCAAATATCATCAGTACAACGAACTCTGTTCCAACTGTCAGCGGCAAAGACAACGACAACAACATTCTCCTTGATATATCTCTCATCAGCAAATACTCGTGCGTTACCATGAGAAGCAGAGAATTAACCCCAAACCATGATATTATCCTACACAGAATGTAGCAGCGGGATATTACTTTACTGACCTCAATAACCATTATACTGCCTGAAAACGCCAGCATCAGTGAAATGAACGGTCTATCTGTAACTAAATTATGGTAGTCCACTTTTCCGCACAGCGGCATCAGCATTATCCAAATTGCTGCAGATGCCATTAGAATTAGCCCATGATGAATTCTCTTACAATAATACTGCCGAAAAGCCATGCCAGCTAGAAAAAAGACGAACATCATACCCGCTCTTAATACAGCTACTACAGGGTAGAATATCAGTTGACCATAGTTACTGGCCAATAAAGGATGAAGAAATAACCCTATCCACGCAATTACAAAGTACCCCCCCCCCCGGCAAAATAACGAACACTTCTCAGATTCTCCGTCTCGAAAGTCCTTGCTAGGGCTCTGACAATAAGCAACGTAGATAAAAACCAGAGAACATTGACCCCATACATTACCACAGTTTGGTAGCAATCCCAAAACACCAACCAAATCTGAAATTTTTGAGTAATCAAGCTGCGTACAACCGCATCAAATGCAATATAGAACATACTCCAAACAATATACTGAATTAATAGCTTTCTGTCCTGAAATAAGGTCTCTAGTATTCTCTGTTTTCTTTCAGTTGGTTTCATTGTCATCCCGGAAAGGATGAAAAAAAAGAGGAATATGAAATGAATAGATTGCCATGCGAAGTGGTGTGCCAGTAGGTGCGATATGCCCAAGTATAACCAGCAAAATGCCAATTCCTCTGGCAACATCTAAATATGCAATTCGTTGTTTCCTTTCATTTATAGATAACGACATTATATTTAGTTACCTCCCTATAAAGCAACGCCGCTATTCGTCCAAAAGCGCCCGCAATATACTCAGCGACAGATTGGCCTGTGCTTTCTGAATCGTTGAAACCTTCTCCCAGTCAATCGGGCAATTCATCTGCATGTCAATTGCCTCATTTCGGTGCATGATGCGTCCTAACAAACCAAACTGCTCCAGCAGCGAATAGAGCCGCTCATTCTGTGCGGCCGATTCTCCAGTCTGCAGTAGGACCAAAAAGGGTTTTCGGAAAATAATAGCGAAAACAGTTCCATGAAACGTGTTGGTTATGATACATTCTGCATTCTTATACCTGGTGAGCCATTCATCGATGTTTAAAAAAAGCTGTTCCTCTACCGGAACGATATGATTCACACCTGCAACGCCCCCTGTAATATGCAAAGCCATATTCTGCTGTACACAATACTGCTTTATTGCATCAATTGGAACATCGTTACGATCTTTCACATTCAAAAAATAGCAGAAAGTATACTTATTTTTGTCTTCTGTCTGAATGGTCGGATAATCTTCTTTCATCAACAGCAGGGTTGGATCAAGTACTTGTTTTGCTGTAATCCCCATGTCTGCACAAATAGAAATCCCTGTTTTTTCTCGAACTGTGATGCCTTGAAAACGCTTTAACCATGGTTTGATGATTTCTTTTTGTTCCTCTGAAATACTGCCTTTTCCAAAGCTCGCCGCATAAGATATTTTTTTGCTTCCTTCCGGAACAAAGCATAGATAGTTTGCTTTCAATGTGCCGCCCCAAACCTGATCACTGCCGGTAAGGTAGATATCCGCTTCTGGTAAATGCTCCTCCAGCTCAGTATCCGAAAAATAGATCTTCGGGGATAGTTTCAGATTTGTGTCCACAAAATCCATAATCCGTTTTTGAGTATGATAGAATTTTCTGTCCTTCGTCCAATGTCTCAAAAATCTAAGTCTGTCTTTTAGTGTTTTCTGTGATGTAGGAAATCTATATCGAAGCCAGTAGACATCGAAACCTTCTTTTTCGAGTACTTTTTGCAGTGCGTAATATTGAAGCAATGCACCATAGTTTATGTTTTCCACAATGTAAGCATAAGAAGATACCACACACACTACCTTTTTCTTCATGCTGTTTCTCCCTATTAGTAAAGAATCTCTCATTTGATATTAATGATTATTTTGCGTAAATGATATTTCATTTTCGCAAATAGCGGCTTCCACTTGCTTTTTGCTAGATTTTTACTAATAATTTTCTCCATTTCATCCATGGACAAATCTGAATATCTTACTCTACTATACGTTCTCCAAAACTGTTTTCTTCTATCCGATGGTCGAGCAGGTTCCACAATTCTTCGATTATATTTTTCTGCAGCTTCTTCTGTTATTTCTTGGATAATCAACTTGTCAGCAATCATTATCAGGATATCATTTCCTTTATCTGATTTTGTTATTATAATGGACACGCCATTTTCGTCAAAAAAATCCGGAAAAATTTGATTACAACCCCAAAAATCGCCTAATGAAATATCAGCAATAGAACGGTACGGTTTCATGGGACACTTATGACAGGATGGCCGTACATACAAATTTCCTAAAAAACCATTTTCATACCAAGATGCATTGGAATAATCCAAATACTCTTTACCACTTTTCCATTGGATATAAAAGCCAGGATGTGTCCATTTGTATTTGTCGTTATCTTTATACTTAAAGCAAATCGTTCTAATATTTTCAATTTTTTCCTGATGAGAATCACTAAGCATTTTTAAGAAATCTTGCCAAATGCTAGGGCTCGGAACTCCATGGCAGATGATCTCCATAAGGATTAGATTTCCCTTGTATTTCTCTGGAATAAAGTGACTAAGTGCCGTTGTTTGGCAAGGTGTACCACAAAACAGTACCGTTAAACCACTCTCTAACTGAGCCTTAATTGATTTATATACGGTCTCCAGATTACTTTGTACGTACTTACTTCTCCGAAGTGATGCTAAATCATCACA
>CALWOS010000292.1 GCA_944383185.1 uncultured Oscillospiraceae bacterium | reverse complement strand
CACATCAATGGAAAAGATCCATTGAAGAGAGAATATAAAATTTAGTCTTAGTAGTAGGGGCCGTGGATTTGTGAAAAAACGGCCTAACGCCGCATTCTGGTGCGGTTTGTCCCTGATGGGGGCAGGGGGAATGGTCGGTGGGAAAATTGTGAAGAAGTGAAAAAAAAGAAAATGCCGCAAAGGTTTCCCACCAAAAAGCATGGGGAAAGTGGAGATATTGTGGAAAACTCAGTGGAAAAAGAGGAAAATACCAAAGAACCTGCTTCTTTTTCCACAAGCGGTGGATGGTGGAATGGTGGAAACCGGGGAAGCTTACGTATTTTGGATGTTTTTGATGATATCCTCCACCATTTCCCGGTACCGGAAATCCGCTTTCATGTTTTTCTCCACCTGCTGGATGGCGTAGACGATGGTAGAATGGTCCCGCCCGCCGAATTCCTCGCCGATGGCCGCCATGGACATCTGGGTGATCTCCCGCACGATGTAAATGGACACCTGCCGGGCGGAGGAGATGGTGGCAGAACGTTTGTTGGAGCGGATGTCCTGGGAGGAAACGCCGCAGGTCCTTCCCACTTCCGCAATGATGCGTTCCACCGTTACCGGGACAGGCTGCTGGTCGTTGAGCACTTCTCGGATGGCGTTTTGCGCAATGAGCACCGACGGCGGGGTCCCCGCCAACAGTTTGTAAGCCTTAAGCTTTTTGACCACGCCTTCCAGCTGTCGGATGTTGGTTTTGAGCTTGTTGGCGATGTATTCACAGACCTCGTCCGGCACGTGGATGTCCAGCAGTTCCGCTTTTCTTTGGATGATGGCGATGCGGGTTTCAAAATCCGGCGGCTGGATATCCGCCAGCAGCCCCCATTCAAACCGGGTGCGCAGCCGGTCCTCCAGGGTTTTGATTTCCTTGGGTGGACGGTCGGAGGTCAGCACGATCTGTTTTTCCGCCTGGTACAGCGTGTTAAAGGTATGGAAAAATTCTTCCTGGGTCTGGTCCTTGCCGCCGATAAACTGGATATCGTCCACCAACAGCACGTCCGCCTGGCGGTATTTGTTGTGAAACGCCATGGTGGTTTCCGATTTGATGGCCTCGATCAGCTCGTTGGTAAAATCTTCCCCTTTGATATAAATGGCGTTGGTGCCCGGGCGGTTTTTGACAATTTCGTTGGAAATGGCATAAAGCAGGTGGGTCTTTCCCAGCCCGGACCCGCCGTATATGAACAAGGGGTTATACGCCCCCGCTGGGTTGGTGGCTACAGCCAGGGACGCGGCATGGGCAAACTTGTTGGAGGGGCCTACGATGAAGGTACTGAACGTATAGTCATAATCCCCGCCTGAACTGTTTTTTTCCATTTCTTCCGGCGTATATTTCGGCGGGAAGGAAGGTACCGGGCTGGGGGTAGAAAGGGAGGAATCGCTGAATTTGTATTGGATGACCACCTCTACCGGGAAGCCTACCACATCTTCAAAGCAGGAAGCGATCAGGTCCAGGTAGCGCCCCATGATTTGGTCCCGTTTGAATTGGGTTTGTACCTGCAGATAGACGGTCGAACCTTCCATTTTCAACGGTTCGATCCCTTTGATCCACGCGGCGTACGCAGTGGGATTCATATTTTCCTGGAGTTTTTGAAAAACGAGGTCCAGGATTTCCTGTAAGGATTCCATCGAGAGTCAGTCCCTCCGTTCTCAAGGTTGAAAAACAGGTGGAAAATTTGGAAAAAACTTTTTTTCCACAACAAATTACTCCAAAATTATACCATACATAGGACTGAGTTTTCAAGGTTTTCCACCGATGAAAGAAACTATATTTATAATAGTATATTGGGCCGCCGTCCTGCCCGGCAATCAAAACGGGGGAAAAACAGGTTCGGCGGGATCCCAGTCCCGCCCGGCCGGGACAAACCGGAAAAAAACAGCCGCCGGACGCCGGATTCTCCATGTTTTTTTTGGTTTGGATATTGACATAACAAGTCCAGGTAAGATATACTATATTCTTGCAAGGTTAGCCTCGAAAGGAGGGACATTTATGTTCAGAACATACCAGCCCAAAAAGCTGCAAAGAAAAAAAGAACACGGTTTTCGCAAGAGAATGTCAACCAGAAATGGGCGTAAGGTTTTGGCACGCAGAAGAGCCAAAGGAAGAGCGCGTCTCTCCTACTAAAAGGGGGTTGACCACATGCCAATGTGGTCTTTCTTTTTATGTGCCGTATTTTTCGGCCGGCTTGGGACATCATACCAAAAAAGGAAACGCCTTTTGATTTGATCAGAAGGCGTTTTTTGCTGGAAAAGGCGGGAATTCGGATGAAAGTTGTCAAACTCAATCAAAACCGGGATTTCCAAAGGGCCTATCGGAAGGGAAAATTTGCGGCGCATCCGCTGCTGGTCACCTATGCGGTGAAAAACCGGATGGGCGAAAACCGCATCGGCATTACCGCATCCAAAAAAGTAGGGAATGCGGTCAAACGAAACAGGGCAAGGCGTGTGATTGCCGCGGCGTGGACCACGCTGCAGCTGCAAAAATTGAAAAAAGGCTATGACATTGTTTTGGTCGCGCGGGCCAAAACGCCCCTTGCGAAATCAACTACCATCGCGCCTGTTTTGGAAAAACATCTGCAAAAGCTGGGACTGATGGAACATGATCAAAAAAGGGATGCTGTGGATGATCCGGCTGTACCGGAAATATCTGTCTAGGATCAAGCCAGTTCCCACCTGCAGATTTTATCCCACCTGCTCTTCTTATGCTCTGCAGGCCATAGAACGCTTCGGTGCATGGAAGGGCGGGATTTTGGCGCTTCGGCGCATTCTGCGTTGTCACCCTTTTCACCCCGGCGGCATCGACCCGGTGCCGGAAGCGTTTACCTGGTTTTCCAAACGGAAAAAGGGATAAGGCCGCTCCTCCTACTACTTCGAGGCCTTGAAACGCGGAAATGGATGAACACTTCGAAATGCTGGAAACGGAGGACGAGGAATGAATTTTATTTATACGGTATTCGGCTGGCCGCTCGGCTGGATTATGTATGTCTGTTATTTGATTGTGCAAAATTATGGGCTCGCGTTGATCCTGTTTACGATTTTGACCAAAGCATTGCAGCTTCCGCTGGCGATCAAGCAGCAGAAATCCATGATGAAAACCGCCATTTTCAAACCGCAAATGGATGCGCTGCAGCGCAAATATAAAAACAACAAAGAAAAGCTCAATGAAGAGATGATGAAGCTGTACGAAAAGGAGCATTACAACCCCATGAGCGGTTGTCTTCCTTCCTTGATCAGCTTCCCCATCCTGTTCGGGATGATCGACGTTATTTATAAGCCCATTACCCATATTATCCGGCCGGGAGCGGAGATTATCGAAAAGGCGACGGAAATCCTGGCGAGCCTGGGAATGAACACCGGCAATACCATGGCCTCGCAGATCACGATGATCCACGCCATCCAGGCGGATCCCGCCCCCTGGAGCGAGCTGGGCGCGGACTTTATTCAAAAGGCGCAGGCCATCAACTTTTCCTTTTTGGGGGTCAACTTGGCGCAGACGCCGACGCTGACGCCCAATGGGCAGCCGCTGTCGGTTTATATCCCCCTTCTGCTGGTGCCGATTCTGTCCGGCGTGACCTCGCTGCTCATCTCCATCCAGGCCCAGCGGCAAAACAAAATGACCATGG
>CALWOS010000291.1 GCA_944383185.1 uncultured Oscillospiraceae bacterium | reverse complement strand
GGGGAAATTATTATGGCTGGGCATCAAGGGTGGGCCCCGCTCTGCAATCAACCGTGTCTATGTGGCCGGAAGGGGTTGGGAATCCCCCAGAATCTTGGATCAGAAATCCGATCCCATGGCCCTGGTGCTGAAATATCAGGCAGACGGGATTACCGAGCAAGGTGCATATATCTCCTTGGAAGTGAAGCCCTGGGAGTATGAACTGCTTGTGCTCCGCACAATGGAGCGTTTAAAACATGAAAGGAGGAACGAAGTATGAGTCAGAAGAAAAACATGTCGCCCCCCAACTATGAGCAGCTCCCCATGCAGATCAATGTGAAGATCTACCGCCCCAGCGTCAAGGGCCCTATCTTGGCGGACGCTTCGGTTAACCTCAACGGCTGCTTTGCCGTCCGGGGTGTCCAGGTGAAGGAGGGAAAAAACGGCCCCTTTGTCTCCATGCCAAGCCGACAGGTGCGAGGTGGATACAGAGACATCTGCTTCCCCTGTACCCCGGAGTTCAAAAGAACTTTCGATCAGGCTGTGCTGGATGCCTACCAGATGGAGTTGGAGCACGGGCTCAACCAGCGCCAGGAGGAAAGTCAGGAACAGGGCGATCCCACCATGGATGGCATGAGCATGTAAGGAAGGAGAAAACTATTATGAAACGAAAACTCGCATTCTGCATCGCGGCCATGTGCCTGACCATGGCCCTTGCCCCCTCCGCTCTGGCGGTGGAGGCGACTGCTTCGTCCCCTTCGACCCAGGTCTGCTACCCCACATCCGTCTCCCGGAGCGAGGATGGCACGGAGATCCGCAAGTATTACGACCTGTCCCCGGAGGACGATCCTGCCGGCATCCCCCGCTCTGATTTCGAGCAGGACGGCTTCCGCTATACTCTCATTGACCTGCTCAAGCAAGAATTGCCGGAGAATGAGAGTCGCCAGCACACGGAGACCGTTTCTCTCCAGAGCAAGAGCAAGGACATGGAGTCCGTCTTGGCTCTGCTTCCCCAGGAGAAAGAGTTCATCACCGAGGATGGGCTCTCTGGCGTGCTGACACTCCGGTTGGATACTGTCCAAGTGGAAGTGGCCGGCTACGGCAGCTCCACCCGCAAGGTCTCCGCCACCCGAAGCTACCCCAACCTGGCCAACCAGGATACCGCCAATATTCCCAAGACTATCGAAGATAATGGCCGTACTCTGACACTTCAGGGCATTGACTGGCAGACTGACAACACCGCCAACACAGACGGCTATGCTTTGGGTGATCGCTTCACGGCGGTGGCCACTTACACTGGTACGGCCACCAGCAGCTATGTCACCGGCTATACAGTCACCGCGGATTACGCCGGAACTGTCAGTCGGATTGCTTTGAACAAGACCCGCTATGTGGCCATCTTTGAGGGCACGGCCATTGAGCCGCTGGCTCCGCTCCCGGATGCGGATAACGGCCCCGTCCAGTTCAACTGGGCCTATGTGCTGGTACCGCTGGGGATCGTGTTTGCCGCCGGCGGTGTCATTGGCGGATGCCTGCTCTACAAGCGCCGGCATGAAAATGACGAGGAGGTAACCGAATGAAAAGATTATGTTCATTTCTCTGTCTGGTGTGCCTGGCCGCGGCCTTGGCTGTCCCGGCAAGTGCAGCAGGGCCGATGGAGTACTCTATTGACGCTCCTGGTGACCCGGACTATGGCACACCTACATCTTTTGAGCCTGTGGTAACTGTGGACGGCGGAGTTCGAAAGAATGAGGATATCAGTAAAAATGCCGCTCTTATCCCGCCTGGATTTGGGACAGCCAGCGCGGATACTTTGAACACTGGGACGCCCCTCACTCCCAATCTGGCTCCCGGCTCCATGCCAGCTACCGGAGCAGTGATCAATGGCACATCTATTCCCGTTTTCGTCCCCGGCAGCACAATCCCAGATGTTCCGTCTACATCTACACCCTCGACCTCGGCTTCCTCCACAGGATTTACTGAGGTGACCGGTGGACTTTACTACTCCGCCGGGCACTTGGGTACGCTGGAGATCCCGGCTATCGGTCTCTCTGTCCGCATCTATGAAGGCACGGATAGCAATACACTGGCCAAGGGTGCCGGGCACTTTGAAGACACCTCCATCTGGGATGGCAATGTGGCCTTGGCTGGCCATAACCGGGGTGTCAACAACCACTTCGGTAAAATCCACACTCTGGAGCTGGGAGATGAAATCACACTGACCACAAAACTGGGAACCCGTACCTACGAAGTGGTGTCTGTGTCCAAGGTCATCGAAACTGACCGGAGTGGCCTGGCTGCCACTACAGAGAACATGATCACACTCTATACCTGTGTAATGAACCAGCGAGATTACCGTTGGTGCGTCAAAGCGGTGGAAATTAGATAATCTGCTTCATTTCTCGTTCCTTTTTTCTACATCCAGCGGATTTCTTCTTCTCGACTTTTGTCCTTCCTTTCGGTATTGTATGCTTACAGAAAGCCGCTATGATATCATAAAGGAGGAACAAAGTCATGAACAGAAAGAAGACCATCCTACTTGCCTCGGCATGCATCGTACTGGGCATGGCAATGGCGGGACCGGCTGCACAGGCGGCAGAGGAACTCCTGACCGCAGTCCGCAGCACCCACCAATTCTATCTGGATGGGGAGCAGATTGAGCTGGAGTCGTATATCATCAACGGGAATAACTATGTCAAGCTGGCAGATGTGGGCAGGGCCCTGGACTTTAATGTCTACTGGGACGGGGCGGTGCAGATTGAAAGCGGTGTGCCCTATACAGGCAAAGCATCGGAACCGCTCTCTATTCTGGAGCAGGTACGGCAGGACATTGCCACACTGGTCAACCAAGTTCGCCGTGAGAACGGTCTCTCAAATCTGGCTGTCGACCAGCGACTGATGGACGCTGCTCAGGTATGCACCGACAGGAAGTATACCTGGCACCACACGCAAGAGGAATGTGAGGCGGTAGCAGACGCAGGATACCCTTACGGCTTCCGCTCCAATCTCACTGTCTTCACCGGCGCTGCCATCTCAGATATCCCAGAGCGAGCGGTGGAAAATTGGGTGGGCTCTCCCGGACACCTCCAAGCAATGCTTGACCCAGACGCCGACAGCCTCGGTGTGGGCGTCACAATGGAACATGGTGTCACTTACTGCTACCTGCTCTTGGGCGACCCCACCACTAACAACCCTTATGGATAAATGCTGAAGCAAGCGGAATGGCCCCTCCCATACAGGAGGGGCTGTTCTTTTTTGCTCAAAATTCAGAAGAAATGGAGATGATGCCTGTGAATTAAGCCCCATCCGGAGTGAGGAACGCTCTTCCAAATCAGGAGTGGAAGAAATCAACAAATTCTGAATATCGGAAACAGAACAGGCCGTAGGGATCAGCGCCCCACAGCCTGTTTGTTCCTGCTGGAATGCCTTGTCCCTTCGGTCTTTCTTTTCCGAGGAAAGGAAACAACATGAAGAAACAGACGCATTCTTTGCAGATTAGAATCATGTCGATGTTTCTGGCTCTGGTGTGCATCCTGGGCCTGCTTCCCGGCGCGGCCCTGGCTGCCAGTCCGGACACCATCAAGCTGGAAGACTGCACCTATAACGGCGTCCACTATGAGTCCCCTGCGCTTGGCATCTGCTATATGCACCAGATGCAGTTTGATGTCAACGGCGACAGTGTCATGGGGTTCTGTTCGCAGAAAGGTGCCGGCATGGGCTGGTCGTTGGAAGGCCATGCTTGGGACAGCCCCAAAGCCATTTCCGATGACACCGTTGAGATCATGATGGCCTATTTTTATTCCCATAGCCGTGGCATCTTTACGGATAAGGCCCACGCAATGGGTGAAGATGGCATCTGGGGAAGCGAGTATACCTGGGTCATGAACGCCTGGGTGCAGGCAATCATCTGGCGCTATAAGGCCGGTTCTCTTGGCGACCCAGCAACCGCTTGTGCCGAAGAACTGGTCTGTGTCTACAATAACATCTACAATGCCAACTACACTGGCATCGATGACTTGCTGGACGGCATTTCTTTCCGCGACCGGGCCCAGTACATCCTGGATCTTGGTGCTCAAGGTGTCTGGGGGGACTGTGCGGTATATGAATACACCTATGCTGGTCCCGGCTCCAGTTATCACCCCGCCAACGATGTCCAGTCTGTGATGGTGGGTGAACTGACCATCACCAGGGAACAGTATGAGCTGACTGTCCGTAAAGTTGATGCCACCAACCCCAGCAAGGGACTGCCCGGTGCTCGATTCCTTATCCAGTCCGTCAACGGCTCCTTTTCCAAGGAAGTGGTGACTGGAGCGGATGGAACCTATACCCTCTCTCCCTTGGATGCGAACACTTATTCAATCGTTGAATTGGAGGCCCCGGAGGGGTACCAGATTGATAACGCTGGGCCGCAGTATGTAGTTCTGCCCAATGAGAGCGGAACAACCGTCACCGTAACCTTTACGGATACGCCCGAAATCACCAGTGAAGGCAGCATCCGAAAAGTGGATGCGGATGATCCAACCAAGGGCTTGGCCGGAGCTGTTATCCGCATCGATGGTGTGGATAACAGCTTCACCGGTACCTACACCACGGGCGCTGGCGGCTACCTGGAGAATGTGCCTTGGGACACCATGCCCATCGGCTCCTTCGTGGCGACGGAGGTAACCCCGCCCAACGGTTACACCATCAGCAGTGACCCGAACAAGATCCGCCAGGAGTTCTACTGGGATGGCAAGAGTGATGTAGACCTTGTGTTTGAAAACGATGCGAAGGTCAAGATTGAGCTCAAGAAAGTGGATGACTCGGATGATCCGATCCGGGGTGCGGTATTCAACATCCTGAAGGATGGGCAGATCATCGGCTCCGAGGCCACCGATGCCTCCGGCATTATCACTGTCACTGGTATCACTGAGGGCTTGTATGCCTTCGTGGAAGTCTCGGTTCCGGCGCCCTTTGCCCGCCTGACAGAGCCCGTGATCGTCCATGTGGATCAGGCGGATATTGATGGCGGCGGCACGATCGCTGTCACCGCTGTAGACCATAAACTCCCCAATCTCACCATTCTGAAAAGAGATGGGCAGTCCGGGGAGGTCGTCCCTGGCGCGGTATTTGAGATTAAAGGTATCCACTATGGCTACCATACGGATGTCACCACCGAAGCGGACGGCACTGCCACACTGACTGGCATTCCTGTGGACAGCTATGAAGTGACAGAAATCTCCGTCCCTGACCCTTATGTGGTAGCGGCAGAGCCTACTCAGACCATCTGGCTTGGGCCCGGTGATGATCAGCAACTCATCTTCGATAATCTGAAGCAACCTCAGCTTACCATCGCCAAAGTGGACGCAAATGACCTCGACACCACGATTCCCGGAACAGTGTTCCGAATTGAAGGGGTGGACAGCGATTACCAGCATACCGTAACAACTGGTCAGGACGGCACCGTCACTCTCCGGGTGGCTCCCGGCACCTATAAAGTCATTGAGCAGTCCGTCCCGGCCCCCTATTATCTGCCGGATAAAGACGCAGATCGGGAGCAGACTATCTCTCTCAATGCAGGGGACGAGAAAAAGCTGGTCTTCGAGAACAGTAAATCCCCGGAGCTGACCATCTACAAGGTGGATTCCGTGGCTGGTGCTCCCGTGGAAGGTGCTCGTTTTCATGTGACCTACACCTCCACCGGTGAGGCCGCCGACTCGCCTGAATCCTTCGACTTCGGGGTGATCACCACCGATGCAAACGGTGAGATCCGTCTCCATGAGCAAGGGCAGCGCCTGTATCCCGGTGAGTTTACCATCGAAGAAGTGGAGCCTGCCCCTGGCTTCCAGATGAAGGAGCCCACCGTCCAGAAGGTCATCCTCCACGGTGGAGAGAACAAGACGGTGCGCTTTGAAAATGTACCCCTCAATGCCATTATCGTAGAAAAATACGATTCCGTCACAGGTGAGGCTCTCTCCGGCTGCACCTTCCAGCTAAAGTTCCTCGGTGGAACCTCCGGCACTGGCGGTACCATCATTGGACAGAAAGTAACCGGAAAAAACGGTACTGCCATTTGGACTGGACTCACCGCAGGCACCTACATCCTGGAGGAGGTAGACCCTGCGGACGGATACAGCATCATTCAGTCTTCCGAAACCATTTTCCTGGCTGAGAGCGGTGAACAGTCTGTAGTTACTGTCCGGTTTGAAAATATGCCGGATGGAAATCTACTGATCCGCAAGGTCTGTGCCACCAATCCCAGCGTGACTCTGCCCAATGCGGAATTTAAAATCACCTATGCAGACGGGACACTCATCGGTGACTCCAATGGTATTTTCAGAACCGATGAGAACGGCGAGATCCTCATTCAGGGCCTTGCTCCCGGCAAGAGCGTAGTAGTAACGGAGACCCAGGCGCCTCCGGGATTCCTCATCGACACCCAGTCTCAGACTGTACAGATCAAAGAGGGCCGCACGGTCAGCCTCACCTTCAAGAACCAGCCCAAGGGTGAGCTGATCATTCAGAAGCGTGACAGCGCCACAGGCAAGCCCCTGGCGGGTGCTCAGTTCCGGGTGACTACCGCAGCAGGCTGTGAGGTGGGCCTGGATGGAGTGATTGGGAGCTCTACTCTCACTCAAAATGGCATTTTTACCACCGATTCTACCGGTAAGATCCGGATCACCAATTTAGCTCCCGGCGCTTATGTGCTGACTGAAATCAAGGCGCCGACCGGTTATGTGATGGATGCTCCTTCCACCAATGTGGTGATTGGTGAGGGCGGCGATACACAGACAGTTGTTATCACCAACTCCAAGGCCGGTTCCCTCATCATCGATAAGCGGGATTCTCGCACAGGAGAGCCGCTGGAGGGTGTCACCTTCAAGGTCACAACTTCCACCGGGGAGTATGTCCCGGACGAGAATGGCTACATCTCCAGCAACGGTCTCTACAAGACCGACCGTGAGGGTAAAATTCAGATTGATGGCGTAGTAGGTACCTTGGTAGTGACTGAGGTTCAGAGCATCCCTGGCTACTCCATTGACCCTGCCACGCAGACTCAGACCGTTCAAGTCAATCCAAATGATACCCAGACACTGACCTTTTACAATACACCCAGCACCACCCTTGTTGTCGAGAAGTACATCGAGGGTACCACCACTCCTCTGGAGGGAGTGACCTTCCTGGTGACAGATTCCAGTGGTGCGGTCGTAGGTTCCAGCAACGGTGAGTACATTACGGACGAGAATGGCCGCATTGTTATTACCGATTTGGAGCCCGGCACCACCATCACCGTGCGGGAGATCAAGACGGTGGAGGGCTATGTCCTGGACACCGCGCCCAAGAGTATCAAGATCAAAGCTGGCGAGGTCCAGACGCTCCGGTTCTACAATGAGGTTCAGGGAACCCTTGTCATCCGCAAGCTGGACTCCCAGACGCTGAAGCCCCTGGCCGGGGTGGAGTTTGAGCTGACCTATGCAAACGGTGGCTATGTGGATGATGCCAACGGCCATTTGTCCAGCAAAGGGCTGTATAAGACAAATTCCAACGGTGAAATTCGCATCAGTGGTATCACCGGTACTATCGTTGTCAAGGAAACCAAGACGATCCCTGGCTACACCATTGACCCTGCCGGCCAGAGCCAGACCGTGGTGGTCAACCCCGCAGATACCCAGACGCTGACCTTCTATAACCAGCCCATCGGCGGGGTAGAAATCATCAAGGTCAATGCTGCCGACAAGACGGAGCGCATCCCCAACACCACCTTTGAGATTCGGAAAGTGGACGATGAGCTCATCGATACGGTAACCACCGGAGAGAATGGCCGTGTCTTTGTCTCCTTGGAGGACGGCGCCTACTACGCTGTAGAAATCGAGGCAGCGGAAGGCTTCCAGGTGGACTCCACGCCCCACTATTTCGAAGTGGAGGATGGGAAAACAGTTACCCTCACTGTGACCAACAAAGCATTCAGCGGTATCCTCATCCATAAAATTGATGCGGCTACCCGTGAGGGGATTTATGGTGTGACCTTCCTCCTCTACGATGCCAATAAGAATCCTATTGGACAGTACACCAGCGATGATCGGGGCTATGTCTACATCGATGATCTGCCCAGTTCCGGGCGGTATTACCTGCGTGAGCTGGAGAACGAGGGCTACATCGTGGATGAGCAGCTCAAGACTGTATATGTTACAGACGGTACCACTACCGAGATCACCTGGGAGAACACCGCTGTTACCGGCCAAATCCAGGTAACCAAGACCAGTGCGGACTATAATTCCATGAATGGCTGGCCCGCCGGAACCCCCATCCCCAATACCGAGTTTGAGATTTACAATGCTCGGACGGGCAATCTGGTTGACACGATCAAGACTGACAAGAACGGCGTGGCTGCCTCCCGTCCGTTGCCTTTGGGCCGATACAAGATTGTAGAATCCAAGGCGGCGGACTTCTATGGCCTGGACCAGACCCCCATCGAGGTGGAGATCGAGTATGCCGGGCAAATTGTCAAAGCGGCTATGACCAATAAATCCTTGTATACCAATGTTTCTATCAAGAAAACTGGTTATCTGGAGGTCATGCCCGGTCAGCAGATCCGCTATGACTTCTCTGGCATTGGCAATAACTCCACCACCAGCCTGACCTCTTTCTATTGGAGGGACACGCTGCCCTCTCAGGCACTGCGGCTGGATAAGATCGTCACCGGCACCTACAATGTCCCCGGCAATTACAAGGTGGTCTACAAGACCAACCTGAATCCAAACTACCGGACTATGTATGATAACCTGAGCACCCAGCAGAACTATGTGCTGGATGCCTCCCCCGCAGCGCTGGGGCTGGCCTCCAACGAGGTCATCACCGAGTTTATGGTGGTGTTCGGTGTGGTACCCGCCAACTTCCGGCAAGTTGAGTCCCCCCAGGTCTACTGCAATGTGGTCTCCTGGCTCACCGGCGGAACCCAGTTTGTCAACCAGTCGGATGTGGGTGGCGTTTACAACGGCCAGTGGATCATGGCAACCTCCCGTTGGGTGACCAAGGTCTACAAGCCTTCTGAGCCTTTGCCTCGTACCGGATATTAAGTCATATCCATCTCACGCTCTCAGGAGGGCCGTCCATCTGGACGGCCCTCCATTTTTTGATAGGAGGAAAAAGATTATGAAGCGCAAGCGCATTTTTCATATGTTTCTCGTCATCCTCGCGCTGTCCCTTTGCCTCTGTGTACCTGCTTTCGCGGCAGATGGTGATGTGGCTGGGGCTGTGGAACAGACCTGGACGGATGCATCCGGACAAATCAAGACCGTTGTAGATAATGTGGTATTCCCGGCTCTGAGCATGGTTCTGGCTATTGCCTTCTTCGCAAAGCTCGCAATGGCATACTTCGACTACCGGAAACACGGTCAGTTCGAGTGGGCTGGACCTGTGATCCTGTTTGTCTGTCTGGTGTTTGTCCTGCTGGCCCCCAATTACATCTGGGGTATCATCGGAATGTAAACGGAGAAGGCAATGCAGAGAGAAGAAAGCAAAACGGAAAGAGGTGATGCACTATCTTTATCTGGGATTTTGTCGCTGCCACCGTCATGAACAATATCATCGATTGGTTTTACGGCCAGATCATCGGATTCCTCGGCAATTTTTTCGCTGAGATGGGGAATATGGGCACGGAACTATTTGACCTTGACTGGGTTCAGGCTATCGTGCTTTTTTTCTCTCAGTTGGGGTGGGCACTGTTTGGTGTCAGCCTGGTAGTGTGCATTTTTGAATGTGGAATTGAATATTCTACTGGCCGCGCCAACATCCAGCAGACGGCCATCAATATTCTCAAGGGTTTTCTGTCTGTCTGCCTCTTCACCACGGTTCCAGTGCGCCTCTATACTTTGTCTGTCTCCCTGCAGGGTACCTTTTCTGCTGGACTGACCGGCTATGGAAGCAGCATCGGGACAATCGGTGAGGGCATCCTGGAAGATCTCAGCGGTGTGGAGAGCATCACGGAGATGGCCGGGGAAACACTGAGCTTTGGTCTTGGTGTCATTACCAGCCCTATTATGGTCATCTTCTGCATCATACTCATGGCATATGCAGTAATCAAGGTCTTCTTCGCCAACCTCAAGCGAGGCGGCATCCTGCTTATTCAAATTGCGGTGGGGAGCCTCTATATGTTCTCTATCCCACGGGGATACACAGATGGTTTTGTTCAATGGATGAAGCAGGTCATCGGCCTGTGCCTTACCGCATTCCTTCAATCCACCATCCTTGTAGCAGGGCTGATGGTATTCAAAGGCCACGCCCTGCTTGGCCTCGGCCTCATGCTTTCCGCAGGAGAGGTGCCTCGAATCGCCGGAACTTTCGGCCTGGATACCACTACCCGTGCCAACATCATGAGTGCGGTTTACACTGCCCAGGCCGCCGTCAACACCACAAGAACCATTGCATCGGCGGTGATCAAATGATGCAGGCACTGTTGACAATGGGCAGTTTGTTCGACGGAATCGGCGGATTCCCACTGGCAGCAGCAAGACTTGGCATCAAGACCATTTGGGCCAGTGAAATCGAGCCCTTCCCAATGGGGGTTACCATGCAGCGGTTTCCCAGCATGACACACGAAGGAGATATTACCAAATTAAACG
>CALWOS010000290.1 GCA_944383185.1 uncultured Oscillospiraceae bacterium | reverse complement strand
ATCAAATGGCTGCGGATTGGGATGAAAGCTGGCTGCAGGGAAGCGTCCGCCTGAAAGAGGGAGATATTCTCAGCCTTTATGCGATGACGACCAAGAAGGATGGGAGCGGCCCTTACGGCTGGGTGGATTATGTAAAGCTGAAGCAGACCAAGGGAACGGCAGAGGAATATCCGGTTCTGCGGGAGATCTCCCTGGAGGCGGAGAATTACGCTCCGAATGAGAAGGAGTCTTATGATACCTCGCCGGACGGCGTGATAAACCTGTCGGATCCCAGCTATCGCCTGGAGCTTCCCATCACTCTGGCAGATGGTTTTGCGCCGGAAGGGGATGATTATCTTTTTACTATGTATACCACCGGTGTGATGCGCTCCTATGAGGTGGAGGTGAATGGGCAGCTGGTGCTTTCCGGTGAACGGGCCGGATCCGGCTATGATCTGAAGAATATGACCCGCGAGGTAGGGGAGTCCTTAATCCATCTGAAACCGGGAGACATCTTGGCGGTCAGCTTCCTTGAGCAGGAGGAAGGAAACAACTGGGGCAACTACATCGACCGGATTGTGCTCAACAGCAGCCGGAAGGCGCCCAGCCAGGAAATCGGGCTGCGGACAGGAGCGAGAATCGCCGCGGATGCGGTCCGGAGTCTCTTGGAGAATCTGGGCCCCAGAACCGGGTCAGAGGATGGGCGGCTGCTCTACGAGGGAGAGGCCTATTATACGAAACAGAACGATAACCCAGCGGCGGATTTGCAGCCAGGTGAGCAGATTCGCATCCCTGTATCGGACAATGGAGAATTTAGGGATGGGAATTACCGGGTGCTTGTCCGGTCCTGCGGCAATCGGGAGGTATTTACCATACGGGTCAATGGCCTCGATGTGGGAAGCATCAGCCGAGGGATCACGGATTATGGTATGGAAGAGATGACGACAGACGGAACGGGCGGAGGGATTTTCCTGAAGGCAGGAGATATCCTGGCCATTGAAGGCGAGGCGGGAGCGAAATACGGCTGGGTCGATTATGTCGCCCTGGAGCCTGTATCCGAGGCGCAGGCCGTGCAGAACCAGGCCCGCTATACATACGAGGCGGAGGATTTCTACACCCGGCAGAAGGACAATCCAGCGGCGGATCTGCAGCCAGGGGAGGAGATTGTGATTCCCTTACATTCAAATCCGGACTTTAAGGAGGGAACCTACTATATTTTGGCCGTAAGCTGCGGAGACCGGACAGCCATCGATGTGAAGGTGAATGGCAGCCTGCTGGGCTCTATCACCCGCAATAAAACAAATTTTGCCATGAGTGCCATGACCATGGACGCGCTGCTGCGTCCTGTCAGGCTGGCTCCTGGGGATACCATTGCCCTGTGCAGCCCGGGAGAAAAGGGATCGGATTCCGGCCCCTGGGGCTGGGTGGACCAGATGGTGCTGATGGAGGCTCCAGGTGCACAGCCGCAGGATTTGGAGGAGTACCGTTATCCCGGCCAGGCATACGGCAAGGCCAGCACATTCCTTCCATCGGCGGATCTGCAGCCGGGAGAAGCCTTGGTGATTCCCCTGTCGGATAACCGCAGATTTAAGGAGGGAGTATACCGGCTGGTCGTCGTATCCAATGGCACCAGAGAGCGCTTTGAGGTGTATGTAAATGGCCAGTTGGCGGGAAATATTCTGCGCGAGCCTTCCGACTACGGCGACAATGGAATGTCCTGGGATGCGCTTCCCCAAACGCTGCATCTGCGGCCGGAGGATACGGTAACCATCCGGGGACAGGAGGGTGAATTCTTTGGATGGGTCAGTGCTTTGGTGCTGGAGCCAGTAAAATAGGGAGGCCATAGGTATGAGAAGAGGAAAGAAAACAGCGATTTGTCTGGCGGCGGCGATAGCCGCCGCCGGATCGGGACAGACAGCGGCTGGACCCTTTGAGGGAATGGCCGGACCGGCAATAGCTCTGGCGGAGGAGAAGGGAATGATGACCGCAGATTTGAGCGGGGTGGTTCAAGGGCAGATTCTGGAAGATCTGTGGACCAACCGGAGTATGTACAATCCAGGAGAAAGCATCCAGGCGACAGCCAAGCTTTCGGGGAATGCCTCGGGGGCTTATCGGGCGGAGATTTATTTGAATCACCTGGGAGAAACGGTATGGCAGACACAGATGGAGGCAAATGGGGCAGCGGGAAGCTTTGTGTTTTCCCTGACAGCGCCCGGTGAGGATTTTAAAGGCTATTCTCTGGAGGTTTATCTCTACCAGGGAGACGCACTGGCGGATTATGCGGTAACCGGCGTAGACGTATCCTCAGATTGGAATGTATTTCCCAGATATGCCTATGTGACGAAGATGGATCAGAGTGCGGAACAGGTGCGGGAGAATCTGGAGCGCTTGAAGAAGCACCACATCAATGGACTGTTTTACTATGATGTATTTGACGCCCAGGAGAAGCCTCTTGCCGGAACGGTGGAACATCCGGCGGAGAGCTGGAACACACTGAACAATTCTCTGGCGAGGAAGCAGACTATTCTGGATACGATTTCCATTGGCCATGAGATGAATATGAAATCTTTCTTTTACAATCTGATTTTCGGTGCATACGACAACTATGAGGCTGCCGGGGTCAGCCCGGAGTGGGGCATGTACACAGATCAGAGGCACCAGGATCAGGATGTCCACGATATTTCAGGAATTGGCTGGGAGACGGAAAAATTCTGGCTGATGAATCCTGCAAATCGGGATTGGCAGGATTATTATATTCAGATTCACAAGGATTTGTTTTCCGTATTCCCCTACGACGGAATCCAGGTAGATTCTCTGGGGCCAAGGGGGGACCGCTTCGACTATTACGGCAATCCGATCCAGCTGGATAATGCCTATGTGCCGATGCTGAACAGGCTGGTGGACGAGCTGGGCAAAAAGGTGATCTTTAATCCGGTTTCTGCTTATGGCATGGAGCCGCAGCTGAAGGCGGTAGATTACGATATTGTTTATATGGAAGTCTGGCCCTCGGACACGCCCAACTATGCGGCGCTGAAGGAAAAGGTGGATGAGATCTACAAGAGCAGCGGAGGAAGAAAAGGTACGGTGATCGCTGCCTATATGAACTACAATGCGCCAAAGTCGGAAAGCTTTAACACGCCGTCTATTAACTACGTAAATGCGGTTCTGACATCCGCCGGGGCCAGCCACCTGGAGCTGGGAGATACAGGGATGCTCTCCAGCGAATATTATCCGGGAAATTCTATGCGGATTTCTCCGCAGCTGGAGGAGGACGTGAGGAATCAATACTCTTATCTGGTGGCCTATGAAAATCTCCTGCGGGGAACAGGTCTTACAGAGCTTCGGGATGAGACCTTTATAGACGGAAAAAGGACAGCGGCGGATTTTAAGCCGGGCAATGTGACCTCCTTTACCAAGCTTAAAAAGGAAGCAGGGGAGCCGGACCGGGAGATAGTGCATCTGCTGAATTTTGACGGAGCGGCCCACGACAGCTGGGTGGATAAGGGCCTGGCCCAGACTGCCCCGAAGCTTAAGGAGAATCGAACCGTCCGGCACGCATGCCAGGGTACGCCCAAACGGGTATGGGCTGCATCACCGGATTTTCGGGAGGGAGCGGCCGCAGAGCTGGACTTTGCAGCAGAAGATGGCTATGTGACCTTTGAACTGCCATATCTGGAATATTATACGATGGTGGTAATAGAGTATTAAAAAGAGTGATTTTGTATAAAAATAAATACATTTCTTGACAATCGAAAAAAAGGGATTATAATTGCAATCATAATTTACTGCTGTAAAGCAGCAGACAAAATGCGATGAACAGGACACGGTTTTTGGCTGCAGCACCGG
>CALWOS010000289.1 GCA_944383185.1 uncultured Oscillospiraceae bacterium | reverse complement strand
ATCCAGTTGGTCATCGAAGAGATGCTGCCGGAGAACATTGATGCCATACAGCATGGACATTGGCGCGGCTCGTACAACAATTGGAGCTGTTCTGTGTGTGGTGCAAGTGCCCCGACAGAAGGGGATTGCCGCCAGGTCAAATCTGATCACTGTCCGTGTTGTGGCAGCCGGATGGATGAGGAGTTGAGGCTGTACAGAGTATACGGCCATACTCCGGTAACTGTAGCTGTGGATGTTACGGCATATTCGGAAAAAGAAGCCTATGAAAAGGCCGCTGAAGAACTAGGTTCTTTGATGGCCTTCTCGGGAAATGGTGGTCTAGACAAGCTGGTGGGTGTTAATGAAACCAACCAGAGCGTGTCTGCTGATGAGGAGATCGAGTATGACGATGTCGAGGTATTGAGTCCGGTCAATGGGGAGGATGATGACGATTATGTTGACGAATGAAATGTATGATGGACTGCAAAAGGTTATCGATTTTTTGGAAGAGTGCAAAGACAGTTACGAACACGATGGCCTTGTATGGATTCCAAAAGACGAGGTGAATGACACCATTGATTTGCTGGAGGAGCTCAAAGATGAAGACTGACTGCCAGTTCTGCTACCACAACGAAAATGGTTTCTGCTTCTACCATGGAGTGTACATTACACCAGACACTTATAGAGCTTTCTCTTCTCTCGGGTTCCCTCACTTCAAAGAGCGGGGGAGCGAGAAGGGACTGTACGTTGATATGAAAGGAAAAGAAGATGTTCGATAAAGATTGCTGCCCGATTTGTGGATATAAATTCGATATGTGCCAGTGCAGATTCTCGGGGAGCGCCCACCCGGATCGTCAGAAAAGACAAAGGGTTGTGTTCGACCACCTGCACTTGTTACATCCTAATCAAGTACAACACGTCATTGACCTGCAGCGTTCGCTTAGAATAAGTTATGAGGACCCTGAGATGGAGTATATTCGTAATGAAATAGAAAAAACTTACTGGAAAGTAAGAAAGCTCTGGCAGAGTGCAAAACGTGTGGCAATCCCTCCCTTGGGGGCGGGTGACGCTGAAGCACATTGCAACAGTTGTGGCCATGTTGTAGAAAAGAGTGCCCTCTTCTGTCCCCGCTGTGGTCGTGCCCTTACCGATAAGGCGCTGAAAATTGTGCTGACGAGACTGAAGGAGTTGGAGAAGTCAGATGAGAATGAAAATCTATGACTATATAAACAGGCCAGTCGAAGTCGACCTTCCAGATAAGGAGATCAAGGCGATTATAGTACAGGTCTTAACAGGGGACGAAACTGGATGTGTCTTGTTTGAAGACGACAGTGAACTTGCGTTCGATGCCTCTATGGAAAGAGTTACAGACCACGATGATGGAGCCTATCTGGTTAAAAAAGAACACCTGGCCGAATGGCTTGGTTGGAAACCTGAAGAGACCCCTTGGCCCCTATACACATGTGCATATGCCCGAAGGAATTGGTACAAGGGCTTCTCGGATGATTAACCTAAAGCCTTGTAAATGTGGGTGCACCAGGCTGCGCCTACTCACCGATTACGAAAAGATGTGGCACATTGAGTGTCCAATCTGTTTCCGCATGGGCGTAAGAGTGAATACACCTGTCGGGGCCGTTGATTTCTGGAATGGAGATTACGTATCTTTTGAGGGGTACGACCACCAAGATGATAAGGAGGACAAACCATGATGTGGAACCTGAAAGTCTGTGAATGTGGATGCACCAATTTGAAATTGATTGAAAATATGGATGGGATGTTGTCAATTGCCTGCACCAACTGTCCCAAACACATTGATTATTGTTTTAATCTTGATGAGGCTGTGCGTCTGTGGAACGACGGCAAGTTTATGGAAGAGGATTACCTCCTAATTCACGCGACAGAGAGTCGGGAAATGGCCAATCTGCCGTGGGACGATTGAAGAAAGAAAGGTGTCCAATATGCGAATCCTTGGATATGGTTACATAAAACCACACATATTGTTTTGTTTCCATTGTGGTTGCACATTTGAATGGGTGCCGCGTGATGTAAAGGCACTAAATGAAACGTATTTCGTGAATTGTCCTGTATGCGGTAAGGCAAGCATTGTCCAGAAAGAAGATATGGAGGATTGACTATGAAGTTCAACGTAACAGCAGATTTAGATTGGGTGTCCGGCCATTTGCGTTATGGCCATCTGGAAGGTATTGTCGATGTGGGGTCGGAGGAGGAACTAGACGCCCTCATCGAATCGGGCGACATCAAACACTATCTTGATTTGGTAGTCGATGATTATGAGGTGGATGATTACGCTGACCCTGAAAAATACGAGTTTACGAGGGTGGATTAAATGACGCTGGTCGATGTCTTGCTAATGACCATCTCCGGGGGTGGAATGCTTCTATTGTTGGTTGTAATTATCTGCATTGGACTTGGACTGTTGGCATTGGCGGTTACAGTACTATGTTGCTTTTTCCATTTTTTGATTGTCAAACTAATCAATTGGTTCGAAAAAGCAGAAGAAGCCTTGGATGAAGATTATGGAGACGATGAGGAATGACACGAGAAGAAGGAATTTTACTGTCAGCTTATACAGGTTACATACTGGCACCAGACTGGAATGAAATTCAGAAGTTTTGCGAAGACACTCTCGGCTATCCCACGTGGACACGTGAACTGAGAGATCCGAAAGTACAAGAACAACTTCGTATGAAGCTTCGCCCCCAGATTGTAAAGTTGGTCGACGATATCTCCAAGTCTGAACAGGTACATACAAAATCCAGCCGTGAACAGATTGAGGAGATTTGGAAGAGTGAGATGCAAATGCTTCAAAATGATACGGGAGTCTGTAAGAAATGCCACAGACAAGATGGCTTAGACTCTTTGGCCCATTTTTGTAGATACTGCGGTGCTCCCTTAGACGATAAAGGAGTCGATATTATTATGAAACGTTTGGAGGCGATAAGAAATAGAACGTAAAAAATGTCCCTTATTGATACAATGGGAAGTGAAAGTTCAAGGACGGCAGGCACCACAAAACATTATGCATGAATGTATTGGTAGGCAATGTGCTGCCTATTCTGACGGAACATGCAAAAAGTTTCATACCTCTGTAGCTCTGAGAGAAGATTATTCACATAAAAAAAATGAACCTAAAGAAAATCCCTTACTCAAAGTAAAGACTGCCGAGCCGATAGTTGGTGAGTTTGGTTATTCAAATGATTTTTTAGATAAGATGCTGGAGAAATTGCTGTATGGGAAGAGAAGAAGCAATAGCAAATCTTGAGAAACTGATTTCGCTTTTTGAAATAGCATCAGAACAAAACAAAATGATCGATTACACGGAAATAATCGAAACGTTTAAATTCTGTTGTGATGTGCTTCAACCTGTCACTCAAGACAAAGTAAAGCAGATACATAGCCGCTGGATTACTGTAGTTGAGACCAACGGGAAAGAATATTCCAAATG